>JAJWOJ010000098.1 GCA_021635425.1 Clostridiales bacterium
TCACGCTCTGAACGCCGCGCAATATGCAAAAGTGCAAAAACTGGACGCTTTCGGGTTCATTGCAAAAAAGAAAGAGCAAGGTTTTATAAAGCATATCGGGTTCTCCTATCACGACAATTCAAAACTTTTGGATCAAATTCTTTGCGAACACCCCGAAGCCGAATACGTTCAACTGCAAATAAACTATCTCGATTGGGACAGCCCCACCATTGAAGCGAGAGCGTGTTACGAAGTCGCGACGAAACATAACGTGCCCGTTATCGTAATGGAACCGCTCAAAGGCGGCGCGCTCGTAAACGTCCCCGAAAAAGTCAAATCTGCGTATACGGAGTTCAATCCGCAGGCGTCGATTGCGTCTTGGGGAATACGATATGCGGCAAGCCTTGAAAACGTAATGACGGTTCTTTCCGGAATGTCAACGGAAGAACAGGTTGCGGACAATATTTCCTACATGGAAAACTTTATTCCGCTGTCGGACAAAGAAAAGGAGCTTGTTAAAACCGCTGCGGAAACCATTAACAATGCAACCGCCGTGCCTTGTACTGCTTGCCGTTATTGTGTGGACGGTTGCCCGAAAAAAATTGCGATACCCGAGTATTTCGCGCTTCTCAATGAAGACAAAAGGCTCAACGGACGAAGCAACGGCCACGTCTATTACAACAATTATGTTTCGAAAGGTCACGGCAAAGCAAGCGATTGCATTAAATGCGGCAAGTGCGAAAGAGTCTGTCCGCAACATCTTCAGATCCGCAACTTTTTGCAAAAAGTTGCGCAAACTTTTGAGTAAATCGAGGTGCAATTATGAAAAAAACATATAATTTAGCGTTTTTGGTGTTAATAATACTTTGTTTGTCGGTCTCGATTTTCGTCGGCTGTGGAAGTAACAATGTCCTAGGCACAGGGAAAAACAACGACGTTTCGGATGAAATATCGGACGATTCAAGCGATATTATAGAGCCCGGCGGTAACGCATTGGTGGCGTATTTTTCTCGTCGCGGAGAAAATTGGCAGGTCGGTTACATTGAAAAAGGAAATACCGAAATCGTTGCGGAAATGATTGCCGAAGAAACAAATGCAGACGTTTTCGCTATTCAACCGGTCGTTCCCTATCCCGACGTATACAGCGAAATGCTTGAAGTTTCCCGACGGGAAACAAGCGAAAACGCTCGTCCCGCAATAAAAAATACGATTGCGGACTTTGATAAATACGACGTGATTTTCATCGGTTACCCCATATGGAACGGCACTTGCCCTATGATAATACGGACGTTTACGGAAAGCTATGATTTTTCGGGTAAAACGGTAATTCCGTTCTGCACGCACGCGGGAAGCGGATTAGGCTCGAGCGTATCGGCAATTCGCAGTCAGTTGCAAAACGCAACCGTATTAAACGGCTTGGCGGTTCAGGGAACTACGGCGCAAAATAATCGGGAGGAAACCAAAAACACCGTGGCAAAATTTATTAAAGATTTGAATATCGACTTTTCGGGCGGCGACGAGAAATCCGACGAACAGGCACTAAAAGAAGTCTATACACGTAGGTTACAGGCAATGGTTGAGCAAGACACCGCAACCCTTGCCGAACTTATGGACGACGATCTTATTCTGCGGCACATTACGGGCGCGACTCAGACAAAACAAGAGTGGCTTGACGATATTGCCGCCGGCAATATGTATTACATAAACATAAACAATACAAAATTCAGCGTTGCTATTAACGGCAATCGCGCGGAAATCGAACACACAAACATAATCGAGGCGCGTATATACGGCAGTCACGGAACGTGGACTTTAAGCGGTACGTCGTACTATGAAAAACGCGACGGAAAGTGGATATGGACCAACGCACCGACATATTAACACGGAGGAAATTTCTATGAAAATTATAAAAATCGTTTCTACACTTTTATTAAGTATTGCGCTTTGTCTGGCTATTGTCGGTTGTTCCGTCAATAATAATTCAAGCAATAATAATTCGGGCAATAATAATTCGAGCAACGATTCGTCGGATTCCGGCAATCAAGGCAATAGTTCCGTTGAAATCGTAAATAAAGATTTGACTTTTGATTTCGAGACAAAAACGGTTACGCTTAACAACGGCATTAAAATGCCCATTCTCGGCATCGGGACGTATACTCTTTCCAACAGTCAGGCAGAAAATTCGGTATATTGGGCATTGCGCGACGGTTACCGTCTGATCGATACTGCCCGTATTTACGGAAACGAAGAAGGCGTCGGCAGAGGTATCAGACGCGCGATAAGCGAAGGTTTGGTAACGCGAGAAGAAGTTTTCGTCACCACCAAAATGTGGACGGCGGATTTCAACAACGGCGATGCCGCTATCAACGCATCTTTACAAAGGCTCGGTCTTGATTATATCGACCTGATGATTTTGCATCACTCTCAACCGAGCAACGACGTAAATGCTTACAAGGCAATGGAACGCGCCGTGCAAAGCGGCAAACTGCGTAGTATCGGATTGTCTAATTATTATGAACCGAGCGACTTTGACCGACTTGTAAACGCAACGAGCATCAAGCCTGCGCTTTTGCAAAACGAAACGCATCCCCACTATCAGGGGCAGACCATGAAAAAACATATCGCGCAGTACGGGACCGTTTTGGAAAGTTGGTTTCCGCTCGGCGGAAGAGGACACACGCAGGAATTGTTTAACGATCCGATTATTTCGTCGGTAGCGCAAGCGCATGGCAAAACGTCGGCGCAAGTACTGCTTCGTTGGCACTTGCAAGAAGGAAATATCGCAATCCCCGGTTCGAGCAACGAAGCGCATATAGCCGAAAATTACGATATATTCGATTTTGAATTGTCGGACGAAGAAATGACACGCATTCGCTCTCTTGAAACAGGGCGCAGACACGCTTCGTATTAAGCGAAAGAGCGCTTGAATACAACAGTAATTTGTAAGGAAATATGATATGAAAGTAAAACAGACCGCAGGGCGGGATTCTCTCGGAGAATTTGCGCCTGAATTTGCAAAACTCAACGACGACGTATTATTCGGCGAAGTATGGTCGGACGACGCGCTTTCGCTCAAAACCCGCTCGATGCTTACAATAACGACTCTTGTATCGAAAGGACTTATCGACAATTCTTTTATGTACCATTTGCAGACGGCAAAGGAAAACGGCGTAACAAAAACCGAATTGGCGGCAATGCTCACCCACGTTGCTTTTTACGCAGGCTGGCCAAACGCTTGGGCGGCTTTCCGTATGGCGAAAGAAGTTTATAAGGACGACGGCAAGTTCGGCGGCATTTTCGGGCTCGGAGAACCGAATACGGAGTATGCTGAATATTTTATCGGCAATTCCTACTTAAAGCCGTTGACAAACCCCAAAGAGACGATATTTATGGCAAACGTCACGTTCGAGCCGAAATGCCGCAATAACTGGCATATCCATAAAGCCGAACAAGGCGGCGGACAAATTCTTTTGTGTACCGACGGATGCGGTTGGTATCAGGAATGGAACAAAACCGCGCAAAAACTTTGTCCGGGAGACGTTGTATTTATCCCTGCAAACGTAAAGCATTGGCACGGAGCAACCGCCGACAGTTGGTTTTCGCATATCGCCGTTGAATGTCCGGGCGTGAATACCTCTACCGAATGGTGTGAAGAAGTTTCGGATAAAGACTACGAAAATTTGCCAAAAGGAGAAAATAAAAAATGAAAGCGATAATTGTCTACTTTTCCTATATGGGAAACACAAAGAAAATTGCGGAAATGATACGCGATAAAATCGGCGGCGATATTGTCCGCATTGAAACCGTCGTGCCTTACGGCGAAGACTATAATCAGGTGGTCGATCAAGGCGAAGACGAAGTAAATCGCGGCTTTATGCCCGAAATCGAACCGCTCGATATACGTCTTGACGATTACGACACCGTTATTTTAGGAACGCCCGTTTGGTGGTATACCTTTGCGCCGGCAATAAAAACCTTCATTGCAGCCAACAATTTGTCGGGAAAGAAAATTTACCCGTTCGCAACAAACGGCGGTTGGATCGGTCATACTTTCAAAGATATAAAAAATGCTTGTGCCGACAGCGTAGTCGAAAAAGGAATCAATATCCGCTTCGACGAAGATAACTTGCGTACACCTGTTTCCGAAATCGAAAAGTGGATTGACGGGATAAAATAAACACGGCGTCAAAAAGAGAAGAACATAGAAATGCTGTAATAACGATAAAAATATATTATGGCGAAAGCAGTAATTAGCGAAAACAACAAAATCAAACCGCTTCTTTTGTGAGATATTCTTAAAAAGTCAAAAAACGCTTGACGAACAAATGTTCGTATGTTATAATACAAGCGAGAAAATTTGCTTGCAAGGGTTTTCGAGCGCAGTATTTCAACGGAAACGGCGATTTGACAATGGCAAAGCGTGGCAACGATAGTTGCCGACAAAATCTTATTTTGTCACGTTTCTATGTTATAATATAACAGGCTTGATATAAGGTCAAGCATTGCGCCGTAAAAAAGGCGCTGTTAGGCATAAAGAGTGTTGCCCGAAAAGTTCTTTCCTTTGTGGATTGAACGGAAGAATTACCGTCGTTTACCATAGAGTTGTTATTAGGTGTAGCAATTCCGCGACGGGCGTTGAAATCGTTAAAAAAGAGAGATTTCGGCGTGGGTTTTGTTGTGGTACGATTTTTTAGATAAAATCGACTAAAAATTAAATAATCGGGATGAAAATCCGTGCGAAGAACGAGCCTATAAAGGCAACCGAAATCGCACGGATTTTTTTGTCTGAAGATACAAATCGGAGGTGCATTATGTAACGAAAATTAAAACTTAATACTTGCGTTTTAAGTCGGTGATAAGAAAATTGTCAGCGGCTTTTTTGTCGTTTTTTAGGTGAAATAATGACAAATTACAATCAATATCGCCCGCCGTAGCGGGAGTAAACTTTGGAAGCAAATGCGAAGCAAAACTTAGGCTATTGAGCAAAGTGTAGCCCACTATACTTCGCAGGCGAAGTTGTGGGCGCAACGCGTTAAGCAAACAGTCCTGTGGACTGTTTGTAGCCAAAGCGGGGAGCAATTTATAATTGCGACCTGGCACGGAGTGTGCGAGGCTGTGAATCCACTAATAAAACAGTCGGCAGAGATTATCTACACACTTTGCTCAATGAGAATAAAAACAAATTTCAAGAGGAAACCCATCATTTCATATTTAGTGTGTCATATGGAGAAATACCATAAACAAGACGTCGCCCCCATCGAAAAGGAAAACGAACGGGACGAGAATTACGAAGCGTCAAATCCGCAGATAGACAGCGAGCGAACGAGAAACAATTATCGCTTTACGCCATATTTCGGAAAGACTTACACGGAATTCATAAACGGTAGAATTAAGGAATTAGGTTTATCCCCGCGCAAGGATGCGGTTGTTATGAACTCGTTTGTGTTAGGTTCGGATAAAACTTTTTTCGACGGTTTAGCTAAGGTCGAACAGTACAACTTTTTCTCGGACTGCTACAAATTCTTTGCGGAGCGTTACGGCGAAGAAAACATTATCGCGGCGGTGGTACATAACGACGAAAGCACCCCGCATATGCACTTAAACCTAATGCCCGTAACAAAAGACGGCAGACTTTGCAGTAAACAACTTTTCGATAAGCCGCAACTGCAACAATTACAAACGGATTTTTACGAATTGGTCGGAAAACGTTGGGGCTTACAGCGCGGAAAAGAAGGAAGTCAAAAGAAACATCTTTCCACCGCCGAATTTAAGGCAAAAAAGATAATCGAGCAAGCCGAAGCCATACGGGAAGAAAATCAGGTTTACGCAGACGCTATAACCGAAGCGAAAAGCGAGAATATTCCGAGAAAACGCGGTAAATTACAAGAGCAAGTAATCGCTTTAACGGCAAACAACGCCGACCTTTCAAAGCGGCTTACGAAATCTATGGACGAAGCATTATTATATGCAAAAAAAATCGGAAGCGTTGCAAAAGGAAAAGGATAACAATTCCCATTACACAAATGCAGGCAAAGAACTTGCAAGGACAAATCCGACGGAATATAGACGTATAGTCCACGGAAAGCCGAAAACAATCGGAAGTTTTTTCGATTCCGTTCTTTCGCTCTTTACTCCCGACGTCGTTCGGCAAGTCCCACGTTTACAGGAAATAGAAGCGGAAATCGAAGAAGAACGCAAAAAACAAGAAAAACTTAACAACACCAACAATTACAAGAATTAAAGGGATATTTTCTGCCCCGTTCATAAAATGAGCTTGACTCCTGAGAGTAAAATCGTTATAATATGTATCAATACGATTTTATATTTTCGGAGGAACAGTTTAATGGAACGGAAAGAAGATACTCCCGTGCGTAAAACGCGCAGGAAGTATGAGGAAAAAAATAAGGAAAAGAGAAAGCAAGCGAGCGGCAATTTCGGAACGATGATACCGAGAGCCTTATATGACGAGATAAACGCTTTTCTCGAAGAAAACGGAATTACGAAAGTCCGACTAATCAAAGAAGGCTACGAAGCCTTGAAAAATATGAAAAAAGACGGCAAATTGTAAGCCGCCCTTCCTGCCGTTTTACGTAAATAAATCATTGATAAGGAGATTATATTTACGGAAAACACGGCTAAAATTATAAATCAAAACAGCAAACCCGCGGCAAGCATATTCACCATCTATAAAAAAGAGCCAAACGGAGAATATACGCGAACCCGCGAGAGAGTTCTCGGCAATACGGTTTATACCGTTATTGCCCACGAAAAACAGAACGTTGGCGTTACGGCGTTCGATATTACGAAAACGCTGATAGAACGGAATATAGACGAGGCGTTAAAACCCGCCGTTCGTATCACGGATCGGTTATCGTTTGAAAGTTGCAATTCGGGAGGTAATAAACAATGAATTTGCAACCGACAATTAAAAATAGAAAGACAAAAAGCACAGAAGAACAATGTACAGCCTGTTATTGCAGACTTTCCTGCGACGACGATTTAGACGGCGACAGCAACAGTATCCGCAATCAAAAAATGTTACTGCAAAAGTATGCGGATGAAAATCATTTGAGAAACGTAAGGTTTTACGTTGACGACGGATTTTCGGGAAGTAACTTTGAAAGACCGGATTTCAAACGGATGATGTCCGACGTTGAAGACGGCAAAATTTCTACTGTAATCGTAAAAGATATGTCCCGTTTCGGAAGAGATCATATTCTTGTGGGATATTACAC
>JAJWOJ010000099.1 GCA_021635425.1 Clostridiales bacterium
GCGTTATCGCATGCTTTGCTTTTGCATCCTGCAACTGGGACGTTCAGTCCGACGGATCGACGGGCGACAAGACCTCGGTAAGCGAAACGACATCCGACAAGGAGTCGGATTCCGTTAAGGAATCAACAAGCGAAACGGTTTCGACGTGCGAACACGAATTCGTTCTGCAATCGGAAAAAGCTCCCGATTGCACCCATGCGGGCAAAAAAACTTTCAAATGCGGCAAGTGCGGCGAAGTTAAGACGGAAGAGGGCGAAGCCGCTCTCGGACATTTGTTCGGCGAATGGGAAGTCATCAACGCCGAAACATGCACCGTCGACGGCGAAGAGGCAAGATACTGCACGAGAGAAAATTGCAACGGAATGGAAACAAGAGCTATCCCCGCCGCGCATAAATATGTCGAAAACACGGCGGAAAGCGTCGCTCCGACATGCGAAAAGGTCGGCAAAGACGTTTACGAATGCTCGGTTTGTCACGATAAATACGACGAAGTCGTTCCCGCGCTCGGTCACGAGGAAAACACCGAGATAGAAAGAATCGTTGTCGAAGCCACGTGCGAAAAGGGCGGTTACACCACTCTTACATGCGCTCGCTGCGGAAAAACCTATAATATAGACGAAACCGAAGCGCTCGGGCATAACTACGAAACGGGCGAATCCGTCGAAGCGACTTGCGACTTCGCGGGTTACACCGCAATGAAATGCAGCCGTTGCGATAAAAATTACAGAAAAATAACCGCGGCAAAACTCAGCCACACGATAGGCGACGACGGAGTTTGCGAAACTTGCGGAAAAACATATCTCAAAGCCAACGCGCTTATCGTTTCTTCGGAAGACAATCAGGCTTACGCCGTTAAAGACGACGTTTACGATTACCTTGTCTACGCGAAAGACGATACGTCCTATGAGACGACGATTACGATCGACAGACAAATCGTCGACAAACTCATCGCGAACAGATATTTCAAAATTAACTTCATGTTCGGCAACCCCGATAATTGCTACAGAGCAATGGGCTATAAACTCCCCGGCGACGAAAACTTCAGATACGTAAACGTATTCCAGACCGAAGGTTTCGGGGATAACACCCTCTTCACTCTCGTTATCGCAAACGAAAACGGCGCGGACGAAACCATCGTGACCGAAGCGGGAATTACCCTTACCCTTCTTTACAGATACAACGGAAAGGACGGCGTTACGTCGGATAAAGAACCCGAAGAAAAATACCACGGAACTCTTAACAACTTTGCTTTGAAAATCGAATACGTTCAGATTGCAAAACCGTTCGATTACGAAGATAAAACGACATGGCTCGCTACCGACTACAAAGTAACTTATACCGACAATTTAAGCTGGAAGATGAACGGCGCAATGTACCGCGACGAGAAAAACGTAACCATAAAAGCAGAGACGATTGCGGCGCTTATCGCGCACGGCTACGAATCGTTGATGTTCACTCTTTCGTTTGAGCCAGGCGAAAAAGTTATCTATTATGTTGACGACAAAACTCAGGGCAACATAGTAAACTATGTATCCGCAACGATTCCTCTCACCGAAGAAGCGGCTGAAAACGGCTTGACGTACAAAATCCTTTATAACGACGTAAATCACACCAATCCTGCCTGGGGCGGAACGAAGGACGTGGACGGATTCACATTCACCCTCACGCTCAACAAGAAATTCAGCCTCGACGATAAAGAAACGTGGGTTAAATCGGCATATGCTATCGTATATAACGAAACGGAAAACCGCTTCGAAGTTACCGACGGAGACCCCGGAAAGGAACAGATTGAAAAAGACGTAATCATAACCGCAGAACTTCTCTCCGCTATGAAAGCTCAGAAATACGGCTCTTTCATAATCACGATGAAATGTAAGCCCAATCAGCTTCCCATTCTCGGAATGAAGACCTCGGCATGGGCATACGGCGCACCCGGCGCAGACCTTACAGGAAGCGAAACGGTTATAACCAACGACATGCTTGCAAACGGATATACGTTCAGAGGTCTTTATGCGGACCAGGCTCAGAGAGTCGAAAGTACAGATTACGACAAAGTAAACGGATTCTATTTCACCATAGAGTTTATAAAGGAATTTAACCCCGAAACGGACGAAGTTATTTCCACGGCGACCGATTACGTTTATGCCGAAGGAATCTATACGTTAACGGGAAAAGACCCGAGAGTTACCGTCCTTGCAAAAGCCATTTCTTATTGGCTCGATAACGGATATACGAGCATAGATATAATCGTTTCGGATAAAGAAGGACAAAGAGCGGGCAAAAACGTTCAGATTAACGGCGCGGATCACGGAACAAACAACCAGACTACCAGCGTAAACGTTACGCTTACCGAAGAAATGAGAGCAAGCGGATTATCCCTCATCCTTTATTGGAGCGATATTTCGGGCTGGGCAGGCGGAAACGCACCCGACGGAGTAACCCTTCAGATCGTTGCGAAAAAATAAAAACCATTACCAAAACCAATAAAATACAGCAATTTCGGTCGGCGTTGAGCGAGCTAAAAGCCCGCTCAACGCTTCGGCAGTAAAAAAACAGGCTCGGAAAGTTGTTTTCCGACAACACTAAACACAAAAGGCGGCAAAAATATGATGCAACAGGATAAGATAAGAAAAAAGAGGAAACTCATGGACGGGTTGTTTTACGCCTCGTTCATGATAATTCCGCTTACTGCCTTTCTTGTCTTTTACTTATACGTTAATATCGACTCGTTTATTATGGCGTTTCAGCAACCGAACGGCAAGGGCGACGGACTGAAATTCTCGGGGTTCGAAAATTTCGTATGGATTTTCAAAGAACTTAAAAACCCCGATCCGAACAACTTATCCGACAACTTGAAGCTTGCGTTTATAAACACGTTCAAATCGTTCGGAATATCGCTTATAATGTTCCCTGTCGGGCTTCTGGTTTCGTATTTCATCTATAAGAAAATAACGGGCTATAAAATATTCAGAATTATCTTCTACCTCCCCACCATCGTCTCGGGCGTCGTGGTAAGCTACTTTTTCATAGAGTTCGTAAGATCGGGCTTTTTCGTTTCTTTTTTAACGAAACTGTTCAAAATCCCCTACGCCATGAAAGACCCGCTCGTCGACAGCGACTACGCGAACAAAATGGTTTTCCTCAACATGATATGGCTGGGGTTCCCGGGGAGCCTTATCATCTGGGGCGGAACGTTTTCGAGAATACCCGATTCGATAATAGAATCGGCAAAGCTCGACGGCGTTAACTGGGTGCAGGAGATGTTCGTTATCATTCTCCCGTTGGTCTGGCCGACCTTCGTGCTTATGATAACCCTTCAGCTTGCAAACGTGTTCGGCGCGACGGGCGCGGTATTCCTTTTAACGCAGGGCGCGTCCGGAACTCAAACCGTTTCCAACTGGATGTATATGCAGGTTTTAAACACCTCAAACCCGCTTAAATCGGACAATCTTTACAGAACTTCGGCAATGGCTATGATGCTCACGACCGTTTCGTGCGTTATCGCCGTCCTTGTGCGCAAGTTCCTCGCTTCTAAAATAGAAGAGACGACGTATTAAGGAGAGACTTATGAAAAAATATGATTTTGAAAAGAAAACGCTCTCCGAAAAGTTCAGACGATTCATTAACAAAAGATCGGTTTCGGAAAGGATTGTTTACGCGCTTGTGTTTCTCGTCTTCTGCGCGTTCGCATTTTCCTATCTGTACATGATTTTCTGGTGCTTCATATCGGGAATGAGAACGAACGGCGCGGTTTCGTCGAACGCGTTCGGATTCGACGAATTTCAACCGCGAAACTATATCGACGTATTCTCCATGCTTAATGTCAACGAGCATAACTTTTTGCAGATGTTTTTAAACTCTATGTACTTCTGCTTCTTAGGTCCGCTCCTTAACATCATGGTTACGGCGATGATGTCTTACGTCACCGCGAAATATAAGTTTTTCGGCTCGAAAGCCGTGTATTTCGTCGTTCTCGTCGTTATAACCCTTCCGCTTTACGGAACGGGTACGGCGATGTACAAACTGCTCTATAAACTCAAATTTCTCAATTCGAGAATGATGATTTTCACGTCGCTTAACGGATTTTCGATATACTATATGTATTTCTTCGCGTTCTGGCAAGGCGTTTCGAAAAGCTATGCGGAGGCGGCGGAAATCGACGGAGCGAACAAATGGCAGATTTACTTTAAAATAATGCTTCCGCAGTCCGTCGCGATGTTCGGCTCGCTCTTCCTGCTTTTGTGGATAAGCGAATGGAACTCTTACGCAACCGCGCTTATTTACCTTCCGAAGATGCCCACCTTAGCCGTCGGAATTTACATCTTCAAAACGAGCATGACTTACGAATCTCGTATGGATATTCTGTACGCGGCATGCTTCTTATCGCTTATTCCGCCGCTCATACTGTTCGTTTGCTGCAACAACGCGCTCATGAACAACGTATCCTTAGGCGGACTTAAAGAGTAAAAGGGAAATTTATGAAAGACAAATTAAAGAAAATTTTATGCGTACTCACGGCGGCTTCCGTTATAGCAGCATTAGCGGCTTGCGGCGAAAGCCCGTCCGTAGGCAGCTCAGACAGCACACCCGCTTCCGCAAGCGAAACTGTGAGCGAATCGGAAACGACAAGACAATCGGATTCCTTAAACGAACCCGAAAAAACATCGGAAAGCGAACCCGAAAGCACGTCGGAAAGCGAATCCGAAAGCCAATCGGAATCGGAAAGCGGGACGGAAAGCGAAAAACCCATGCAGGAACTTAAAATAATATCGCCCGAAGGCGTTGTTTACCCCTATATCGATATCGTTAAAAACTATCTCGAATCGGACAAAGGCGTTGAGGAATTCTACGAAAAAGTCGGAAACGCGTATGCTCCCGTTACTATCGAATGGAAAAACACTTACGAAAACGTCCGGAGCATAAAGGTTGAATATTCGGTAAGCGAAGACATGTCGGGCGCGGAAACGACCGAACTCGAGGGATATAAGACCAAACTCAACTTATATAACCTCTTAAAAGGCACAAAATATTACGTGAGAGTTACGGCGGTGCTTAACGGCGGCGAGGAAAAATCGGCGGTTTCTTCTTTTGAAACGACCGACCTCGGAGCGAGATTTATGAAAATCGACGGGATTTTCAACGTCCGCGACCTCGGCGGTTACACCACGGCAAGCGGAGAAAGAACGCTTCAGAACATGTTTTTCCGCGGCGGCGCGCTATCGCCCGAGTCTCACGGCTGGTACGATTACGTCAAACTTTCCGAAAGCGGCAAAAAATATATGAGCGAAAAGCTCGGCATAAAAACCGATTTCGATTTGAGAACGGCTCCCGAAAACCTCGGACTTACAGAAAGCCCTATCCCGAATGCAAATCTTGAATATTACGGCGTAAACGGATATTTATCGGCATTCACGGAAACGGCGGCTTACAGAAAGGTATTCTCCGCTCTTTCCGACAAATCGAAATATCCCGTATATCTTCACTGCACGGGCGGCGCAGACAGAACGGGAACGGTCTCTTTCCTCGTAAACGCGCTTTTAGGCATCGACGAAAGAACTCTTATTCAGGATTACGAACTCACCTCGTTCTCAATCTACGAACTGAGAAATTATAACAGCACCGTTTATCAGTTCAGACAGTTTGTTGAAAAGCTCAAAACTTACGAAGGCGACACTCTTCAGAAAAAGACTGAAAACTACATGCTTTCGATAGGCGTTACCGAAACGGAAATTTACAACATCAGAGCGATAATGCTCGGAAAGCCCGCAAAAACGAGCGTTACGGCGCAGGAAAGCTTTACCTCCGCGGACGAAAGCTATAAAATAATTCTCGGCGACGCGCGCGGGCTTACCAAAGTTCTTATAGCAAACGAAGAAGTTAATTACGTTCTTACGGGCAACGCCGTTACGATTGCAAAAGAGAACATGCCGAAAGGTTTGACAAGCGGAACGATTCACGGTAAACTGATAATAAACGGCGAAGAATATCCCTTCTCGTTTATCTATGACGGAACGAAACACCTTCCCGCATTTTCGAAAGGGGACGGCGAAAAAACGCTCGACTCCTCTTCCGTAAGGCTTACGGGTGAAACGGTTATCGGCTACGACGGCACTATTGCCGACCTTAACGTAAAATCGATAACGCCGACGGGCGACGGTCATGGCGGAACGTATTTCATGATCGGAAGTTACGGTTTCCATTATCGCGCGGGAGAATTCCGCGTGGCGGTAATGAAAGACGGAAAGATTTCCGAATCAGACAAGAGAGTTACGCCGGGCAACTACTCGGCGGCACTCTTCAACGCAGGAATCAAATTCGGAATGAGCGTTACGATAAAGGACGAAAACACCGTCACGCTCAAAGCCTTTGCAAACGACAAACTCATCTTCTCTTACGACATGGCAAGGGTTTCCGGCGAGATAGCATCCGACAAAGCGGTGTACGTAGTCGAAATCGAACCCGCGCACGTAGGCTCGCTCGTCATAAGCGGCGTTAAAGAACAAGCTTAACTATAAACGGAGGGCTATAAGCCGATTAAACGAGGCTTTTGCTCACGATTAAATAAATTTAAACCAAAAAACAAAAGGAGTAAAATTATGAAAAAACTCAAAAAAGCGGTAACACTTCTCGCAGCTCTTACAATGAGCGTTTCGGCATTCGTCGCATGCGGCGGCGGAAACAACGGCGGAAATCAGGGCAACCCCAACGAGGTTCAGATCTATTATTGGAATTCGGGATACAGACTCGAATTCATGAAGAAAATCGTTGCCGATTTCAACGCTCAACAGTCTACTTATAAGGCGATTCTCGATTCCGATCAGAACGCAACCCCGATAATAAAATCTCTCGAGCTCGGCGATTCCAACCCTTACGACCTTTATTTCACGATGCTTAACACAAGCCAATATAACAAGCAGTTCATCAAGCTCGACGACGTTTTAGACAGCAAGGCAGACGGCGAAAACGTTACGATAAGAGAAAAATATTACGATTATCTTTTAAACGGCGTTAAAAACGCCGACGGAACGACCAACTTCCTCACCTACGGAAACGGTTGGTGTTCGATAGTTTACGATGCGGACGTTATCGACGGCGTAAAATATAAAGTTCCCAACACCACGGACGAACTCGAAACGCTTGTAACCGCGCTCGAAGGCGACGATAAAAAGGCATGGCTTTTCTACAACGATCAATATAACAACGG
>JAJWOJ010000100.1 GCA_021635425.1 Clostridiales bacterium
ATATTAAATAATATAAAAATCAACGCACGAAAGGAATCAGAACGCGAAAGGCTCGTGAACGCGTTTTTTCAGTTCGGAGACGAGTTCCTTTTCCGAGTTTACCGGATTCTTCAAAAGTACGCCCGCGCGCGCGTCCTGCGGCTCGTGAAAATCACTGCCCGCGGTTTGTATGAGGTTGTTTTCCTTTGCATACTTTATGGCGAGATCGTTATTGTTCTGCTGGCGCGGATTGTCGTTGATAACCTCGGCGGCGTCTAAAAATTCGGGGTGATGATATGAAATCATCTTTCTGAACGGGTGCGCCTGAGACAATATCCATCCGTTTTTTTTGCAGAAATCGTGTAGTTCCTCAACGGTCATCTTAAAAATCCGTTCGGGACTATGGCGCATGAAATCGGGCGTTGCGCCGTATATAAGAAATTCGGCTTTATCGGGAGTTTCTTCATAATACGAAGTCATGTCGGGCATGGCTTCCATTCCGAAAAAGACCTTCACTCCCCGCTTTGCACATTCGGCTTTAAGCGTTTCGAAGTGGCTAAGAAAATTTTCGTTATACTTTTTCACGTCTCCCGAGAAATAATATTCGCTTAAAAAAGAGTTATAGTGACTTGTGTAAACGATTCCGTCATAACCCGCTTCCGAGTAAATTTCGGCTATCGTCTTTTCATCGGTTTTTGCGCACGGCGAAGTTTCCGCAACGTGCAGATGCATTTCGAGTTTAAACATATTATACTACCTTATGTCAATAAAAATAAGCCGTTAAACGGCTTATAGAGTGACTTTTCAAATTTGGCGCGGCACGCAGGCAACAAAAACGAGGTCTTCGTTTCCCGTGTTCGTCATCGCGTGCGAGCTTCCCCTCGGGCAGAAATGACAGCAGCCCGCGGAAAGCATTTCGGTCTCCCCGTCGCAAATCGCTTTGCCTTTTCCCGATAAAATAAGAATGACTTCGCAATCGCTTGTGTGCTTGTGCATACCTATCGCAGAGTTCGGTTCGAGCCTGCCCGAAATAAATTTTACGTCCGACTTATCGAACATTTTAAGCCAAGTCGTGCCTTTTCCGTCGCAAAAGCGATCGGTGCGTTTTTCGCTTATTCCTTTAAAATCGATTTTCATATGCTTTACCTGATTATATCTTATATATTTAGCGGCGGAATTTCCCCCGCCGTGTAAATTCAGATTTTTTTATAAACCGTAAATCTGATTTCATAGCCGTTTGTTTCGAGTTCTTCACCCTCTTCGACGAGCTTAAAATCACTGCGCTTATCGAGATTTTCGAAAAAGACTTCGGCGTTTCCGTCCGCGGCGACCTTCGTTACGAGAACTTCGTCGCAATACGGCAACATGCTTCTGTAAAAATACGCCCCGCCGATAACGTAAACGTCGTCCGTTTCGTTTTTGATAGCATTAAGCATATCACCCAATGTATGAACGCACAGAAGGTCGTCGCGCTCTATGTCCTCGGGGCAAAGAACGATGTTTTTTCTGTTCTTCAAAGGCTTACCCTCGGGGAAGGAAAGCAGGGTGTTATAACCCATGCAAACGGTTTTCCCGAGAGTTTTTTCTCTGAAATACTTCATATCGAGCGGCAGACGAAAAAGAAGATCGTTTTTTTTGCCGATTCCCCACTTCTCGTCCACGGCGACAATCGCTTTAATCATACCGCAACCTCGAGTTTTTTGGCAAGCGGAGTCGCCTGATAATTTTCAAGGACGAAATCTTCGACTTTGAAATCGTAAAAGTCCTTAACGTCGGGATTGATAATAAGCTTCGGCGCGGGGTATTCGGGATTTGCGAGCATTTCCTTAACCGACGGGATATGCCTGTCGTAAATATGCGCGTCCGCGATGACGTGAACGAGTTCCCCGGGCTTGAAGCCGGTAACCTGCGCGAACATCATAAGAAGCGCGGCATACTGCATGACGTTCCAGTTGTTCGCGACAGCCATGTCGTTGCTTCTCTGATTTAAAATTCCGTTGAGCTTATCTCCCGTAACGTTAAACGTCATGGAATATGCGCAAGGATAGAGATTCATCTCGTGAAGGTCGGCAAAAGTGTAGATATTGGTCATTATTCTGCGGGACGCGGGGTTGTTTTTAAGATCGAACAAAACCCTGTCCACCTGATCGAACATACCCTCTTTATACTGATGTTTAACGCCGAGCTGATAGCCGTATGCTTTGCCGATCGTTCCGTCTTCGCCTGCCCAGCTGTCCCAGATATGCGAATGAAGGTCGGCGATTCTGTTGGATTTTTTCTGCCATATCCAAAGTATTTCGTCGATGGCGTTTTTGAAGCCCTGCTTCCTTATCGTCATGATCGGGAATTCCTTTGACAAATCGTATCTGTTCACGATACAGAATTTTTTAACGGTGTGCGCGGGCGTGCCGTCGAGCCATCTCGGGCGGACTTCCATATCCGTGTCCCACACTCCGTTTTCCAGAATATCTTTAACGTTTTCTTTAAAAACTTTATCTGCGTAACTCATTTTTAGTTTCCTTTTATTTTAATCGGCGGTTCGTCTTTTAATCGGCGATTCGTCCGCCTGCCTGCCGACGTTAAAACGCGTCTTTTTCCTTACCCTTCCACTTTTTAGCGACAAACCGACACTTAACCGAAAGCGGAACGAATTTCTCGAGCGCGTAAACGAATTTATTGAACGCCCCGGGGATAACGAGCCGTTTATTTTTATCGAGAGCCTTCAATGCCTTTTTAACGACGAATTCCGCGGGTTTTGCGGACATTCTGCCCGTCCAACCCTGAATTTTTATATCTCTTTTAACGTCTTCCCTTGTGGGAATTCCTCCGGGCGCGAGAACGGTTATTTTCGCGTCCTTAACTTCATATCGAAGCGAGGTGTAAAAACCGATAAGAGCGGATTTCGTTGCCGAATATATCGCAAAATACGGCATGGGCGTGCTTCCGCTCATACTGCTCACGCACAGAATTTTAAGGTTCTTTTCCCGCCGCGCAAGCACCTCGCGGCAAACGGCGATGTTTGCTTCGAAATTAAGCCTTGTCTGAAAGACGATTTTTTCGGGCGTATACTTTATAAACGCCTTTTGAATATCCGCGCCCGCAACCGCGAAATAACCCGAAAAAGTTATGCCGTTTCCGTCCGCGAACGAAAATAGATTTTCACGTTCTTTTTCGCTCGTCAGATCGGCTTGAAAAACTATAACGTTTGCTTGCGGGTTGACGAAACGAAGCTCGGCTTTAAGTTCGTTAAGCCTCTCCGCGCTTCTGCCCGTCAAAAACAAATCGTCGGTTTTGATAAGCTCGCGGCAAAAGGCTTTGCCCAAGCCCCCGCACGCGCCCGTTATAAGTGTGTAACCCATAAAAATGCACCGATAATCGACTTATAGCCCGATATCCGACGTTTAATCAGTTGAGGTTGTCCGATTTTGCAAGCGGCTCCCCGTCGCGATTTTTAACCTTTTCGAGCTTCTTCTTTTCATCGCCCTCGACAACGTATGTGTTATCGAGCTGAGATTTAAGGTTGCCCACAACGCTGTCTATATAAGCTCTGCGAAGCTTCGCCTGTTCGGCTTTTTCCTCTTCGGTAAGCCCTTCTTCCCTCTGCTTTTTCGCAAGAAAATTTATTCTGTCTATATCCACCATGATTATTATCTTAACTCCACGTTGAGCCTGTGTTTTAAGCTGCCGAGAATACGTTTGACGAATCCGTCCACGTCTTCCGTTTCCAGAGGCTTAACTCCGTCCGAACAGAAGGTTACGGTGAATGCCATGCTCTTTTTGCCTTCGCCGAGTTGCGCGCCGGCGTAAACGTCGAAAAGTTCGACCGATTTTACGTTGAGTTTGCAAGCCGAACGGATAACGTCCTCGATTTCTCCGCAAGTTATTTTCTCGTCCGCAACGAGGGCTAAATCTCTCTTTACGTCGGGGAATTTCGGCAGAGGCTCAAAGCGGAAAGGCGTTGTAAATTCCGCCGAAAGTTCGTCGTAATCAAGCTCCAAAACGTAAACTTTGCACTCGAGATCAAATTTAGCGCACGTTTCGTAAGTCACCTGCCCGTAAACGCCGATCTCTTTGCCGTTAAGCAGAATTTTCGCCGATACGCCGGGATGAAGATAGGTCTTCTCCGCTCTCACGCCGAGGTTGAATTTAACCCTGAAATTGTCTTCGATTTCGGCAAGCACGCCTTTTAATGTGAAGAAATCCTCGTTTTCGCCGAACACGGCAACGCACAAATGTTTGCGCTCCGTCGGGAAATCGTCTACGGGTAAGTTCTTCGGGACGTATGTTCTTGCCAACTCGAAAATTCTGCCCGCCGCGTTGCCCTTTTTGACGTTTCTCGAAACGACGCCTAAAAGCGACGGGATAAGCGTTCTTCTCATAACTTCGTAGTTATCGCTTATCGGATTTTCGATTATTATAACTTTGCCCTCTTCGTCGTCCTCTCTCAAATCGAGCGCGGCGAGATCTTTCTTTGAATAGAAGGAGTAAGTCATAACTTCGTTATAGCCCTGCTCTACGAGAACGCGCTTCATTTTGAGTTCGTCTTTCTGTTCTTTGGTATAACCGCCCGCGGTGATTTTCGCGTCCTTTAAAAGTGCGGGAACGACGTGTTCGTAGCCGTACATACGGATAACTTCTTCCGCAAGATCGGGATAACCCTCGACGTCCTCTCTGTACGGGGGCGCGATAGTCGTTATCTCTTCGCCCTTAACTTTCACTCCGAAATTAAGTCGTTTTAAAATATCTACAACGGTATCCTTAGGAACTTCTATGCCTAAAACTCCGTTTATTTTACCGAAAGTAGTCGTAACCGTCTTATTTTCTTGCTCTTTTCCTGCGGAAACGTCCGCGTGAACGTCGGTAACTTTGCCCGCGCCGAGCTGTTCGATAAGGTGCAAAGCCCTTTTCATAGCTCTTTCGGTGGTATATTCGTCAACGCCTTTTTCGAATCTTTTTGACGAATCGGAAGATTTTCCGAGCGTTCTCGAAGATTTTCTCACGTTATCGCGCTTGAACTTCGCGCATTCGAACACAACGCCTTTCGTCGCTTCCTTTATCTCGCTGTTAAGCCCGCCCATTATGCCCGCCAAGGCAACAGGCTTAACGCCGTCGCAAATAACGAGGTTGTCGTTATTCAAAGTAAGTTCTTTTTCGTCGAGCGTTGTTATTTTTTCGCCGTTTTCCGCTCTGCGGACGACTATTTCTCTCTTTTCGAGGTCGTCTTCGTCGAAAGCGTGCATGGGCTGACCAAGCTCCGATAAAACGTAGTTGGTTATGTCTACGATATTGTTTATGGAGTTGATTCCGCACATTTTCAGTCTTCTCGACATCCATTTCGGCGATTTTTCGATTTTTATATCCTCGACGAGGTGCGCGATATATCTCGGGCAAAGCTCGCTGTCCGAAACGGTAACCTTAACGCCCTTTCCCGCGCCCGCTTTAACGGCGGTGAAATCGTAAGAAGGTTCTTTGAGCGGTTTTTTAAGGGTTGCCGCAATTTCCCTCGCGATGCCTAAAACGCTCTGACAATCGGGGCGGTTTGCAAGCACCGAAATATCGAAAACGTAATCTTTAAGCGCGAGAAGGTCTCTCACCTCTTCGCCTAAGGGGAAATCGTCGTGAAAAATAAGCACGCTGTCGCCCGACGCCCCGTCATAGAAATTATCGTCTATGCCGAGTTCTTCGCCGCCGCAGAACATTCCGTAAGAGGGTTCGCCGCGAAGCTTGCCGTTAAAAATACGGTCGCCCGTGGCGAGCGTCGCTCCGTCCACCGCAACGGGTACGATATCGCCGACCGACACGTTCGTCGCGTTGGTTATTATCTGCAAAACGCCGTATTTGCCCGCGTCTACCTGACAGATGCGGAGCCTTTCCGCATTTGGGTGCTGAGTTATTTCGACTATTTTACAAGTCACGACCTTGTCGAGCTTGTCTCCGTAAGGAATAATCTGCTCGACCTCGAATCCGCAATCGAAAAGTTTTTTCTCAAGCTCTTCGGGCGTGACGTCTATATCCACATAATCTTTAAGCCAACTTAAAGGCGCTAACATTTTTTCGTTCCTCCTTAGTCCTTGAATTGCTTGAGAGCGCGAAGATCGCCCTCGTAAAGAACGTGAATGTTGTTCACGCCGTTTTTGAGCATCGCGATTCGGTCAAGCCCTAAGCCGAACGCAAAACCCGTGTATTTATCGGGGTCTACTCCGCAGTTTTCCAGAACCTTGCGGTTTACTATTCCGCCGCCGAGAATTTCTATCCAGCCCGTACCTTTGCAGAGTTTGCAGCCCTTTCCGCCGCACTCGAAACAGCTTACGTCAACTTCGACGGAGGGTTCGGTGAACGGGAAGAAGGAAGGACGAAAACGAGTTTTCGCTTCCGAGGAGAACATCTTTTTAACGAGAACGTCGAGCATGCCCTGAAGATCGCAAAGGGTTATCTTTTCGTCGATAACAAGTCCTTCCATCTGGTGGAACATGGGCGAATGCGTGGCGTCGTCGTCCGCACGATATACCCTGCCCGGGATAAGCACCTTAAACGGCGGCTTTATCGTAGTAAGGCTGCGTATCTGCCCGGGGGAGGTGTGCGTTCTGAGCATGAAATCGTCGTTTATATAGAAAGTGTCCTGCTTATCTCTCGCGGGATGCTCCTTGGGAGTGTTGAGCGCGGTGAAGTTGTGGAAATCGTCCTCGATTTCTCTCGTCTCTAAAACGCGGAATCCCATTCCCGCAAAAATATCGATAAGTTCGGCTTTAACTATGCTCACGGGATGATACGTACCCTGCGGAACCGCCTTCGCCGGCATCGTTATGTCGATTTCTTCTTTTTTATAGCGGTAATTTCTCTCCGCTTCGTTTATTTCGGCTTCCTTTTTGGCGAAATAATCCGCCGCCCATTCTTTAAGGCTGTTTATTACCATACCGAGTTTGGGTCTGTCCTCTTTGGAGGCTTTTCCGAGTTCTTTCATAAGCCCGGGGATTATTCCCGCTTTGCCTAAGATGTACTTGGCTTTAAGCCTGAACAGTTCCGAGCTTGTTTTAACTTCCGAAAGTTCCAGAGCTATTTCGCCTTTGATCTCCTCAATCTTTTCTTCCATGAATTTCTCTCCGAATTATAAATCTTTAGCTTTTCTGTTTCTTTGCCGAACGTTCCGGCATATTCCCGATTTTATCCCGCAAATTTAAATTCGGGAAAATCGGAAAAGACAAATTAAGCGTATAAT
>JAJWOJ010000543.1 GCA_021635425.1 Clostridiales bacterium
ATTCATCCTCTTTCAAATCGGTTTCGATGTATTTTTCGTCGTCCGTGATTCTGAAAGTTTTTACTTCGAACGGAGAAAATTCCGTTTCGATTTTCACGTTCTGAACAAGCAATTCGATTGTTACGGCGGTTTTCATCCCGCTACATTCATAAGCGCGAAGTATATATCCGTTCTTATCCTTCGCCTCTTTGTAAGCGGTAACGATAACGTTATTTTCGGAAACGTTTATACCTTGCAAAGATGTCGGCAACGACCCGTCGTGGAACGTTTCGTTTACCGTTACAAACGGATTATTGATTTCGCTTGCCGCGCGAGCCGCATCCGTTACGCCGTTAAACGGAGAGATACGATAATTAAACTCATTGGTATCGGTATCGATAAAATCGCAGAATTCGTCGCGTGTCCCGGCAACGTTTGCCCAATGATCGAGATAGATTGCCGTTCTTTGCGTCGTAAGATAACAAACGTTTTTATCTGCAGAAAAACTGTATTTGCCGTCGTTGCAAATCGTCGCCCCGTTATCGCCGTCGTATGCGGCAAACCACGAACCGCAAGGATACTCCCCATTGTCGCATGTTCTTTTTATATATCCGAACGCATTTTCGGCAATCACTTCGGGCGTTTCACCGATATTGAGCGGGAATCCGAATCTTACGATACGATGTTCGTCTCGCATTGTTACACGAGCCGTCACATCTATTTCCGCGCGATCCGCATAAACATAAAAGTCTTGTCTTATAGTATTCTGACCGAATACGGAAGTCATTCTCATAGAAGCACGAACGGGACCGCATTCGGTTATATGCATTTCTTTACCTTCGAACTTACCGATTTTTTTATCGAACGAATAAATCTGATGCGCCCACGCGTCATATGCGCTATCGTCATACACTCCGACAAAAGTAGAATCCGACAAAAGCTCACGATTCTTCTTTTTGTCGTAGATACTTTTTATGCCGCCTTTTTTCAGATCGAACGCCACTTTTACGAAAGGCGTTTCAATATAATCGTTACCGATAACAAACGGATTATTTATTTCTGCCGTTTTTTCTTTGAATATTTTTAACGTTTTATATCCGAATGCCGGAACTTCGACACAAATCAGCGTATTAAAAATATTATCTTTTCCGTCGGTTTGAAACCCGCGAACAACTTGCGAAGGCAGAACAT
>JAJWOJ010000101.1 GCA_021635425.1 Clostridiales bacterium
CTTTTGACGCGGCTTCTTACATAGAAACCCCGACGTGTAAAGATTCGGACGGGAAATATTACGTAACGTTCGGAAGGCTGAGAAAAAGCCTTGCCTTTAAAAACGGATTTTCTTGTTTCGTAACGGGCGACAACACCTTAAAAGGCGCGGCTCTTAACGCCGTACAGATTGCGGAATACATCATAAACAACACAAATAATATCGGTTAATCGACTTATAGCGGGCTTTTTACTCTTCGATCTCATCCGAAACGCGGTCGTATGCGGAGGGGTTGAGATGGACGTCTACCCCGTCCTTTTTTACGATAACTTTCTCCACAAGCCCTCTAACGACGCGCTTTTTCGCCCCGTCGGTCATCTTATCCCACACGCCGGGGAGGGTACGGATTATCTCCGCTTTTCTTTTTTCACGCAATGAAACAACCTTTTTCTCCTCCTCGTCCGCGATGTCCTTTTCAATCTTTTTTATCTTTTTTTTAGTTTCTGCGGCTTGTTCCAGAACGTTATCGTCGCCGATTTTCCTGTATGCGACGATAAGCCTCGAATACTCGCGTTCGAGCTTTTCTTTTTTGATTTTCAACCCCTCGACGATTTCGTCCGACGAAAGCGGATTTCTTTCCCTTTCTTCGCCGTACTCCGCAGCGAATTTCATCACGACGCCGATAACGGCTTTTTCGATTTCTTCCGCCTTAAAAATTCCGTTCGGGCAATTTTCGTCCTTAACGAGGCTCTTTTTCGTGCTGCGCGCAAAAAAAGAATAGCACAAAATTTTAACTTCTCCCCTTTCGCCGCGTCCCCATTTCATATAGCGCATTTTCCCGCCGCAACAGCCGCACACGAGAAGGGACGACAAAAGATAAACCGTTTTGCCGCGCTTAACGCTTTTGCTTTTTAAAATTTCCTGCGCAAGATCGAAAGTCTCCTCGTCCACAATCGGAGTGTGTTTCCCCTTGTAACTCTCGCCGCGATAGTAAATCTCTCCTAAATATATTCTGTTTTTCAGAATATTAAAAACGGCTTTGTCTGACGAAAGCCCGAGAATATCGGCAATCTTTTTAGGCGAAAGCCCCGCCGAAACGTACAATCCGAAAACTTTCCTGACCTTTTCGGCTTCCTCTTCGATAACTTTAAGTTCGCCGTCTTTTTTAGAATATTCATAGCCGTAAGGCGGAATTCCGCCGCCTTTCCACAGCCCTTCCCTAGCGCGCTGAACCCTTCCGCTCGTGAGCTTGGATATAATGGCGTCGTGGTCGAATTCGGCAAAAATCGACAAAATGGAAATCAGAATTCCGTAAGTCTGGCGACTTCTCGAATCGACGTTATCCTTAACCGCATAAAAATCGCACTTCGCTTTTTCGCAGTTTTCCTTTAAAAAGCGAAGAATAATCATCTGCGTTCGTCCGATACGGTCGAGACTGTACGTGATGACGAGCTTCACTCTGCCCTCGTTCATAAGCTCTTGCATACGCGAAAACGCGGGGCGACGCTCGTTCATTCCCGTGTAGCCGTCGTCTATGAAAATGTACGCGTTTTTAACGTCGTAAGCTTCGATATACCTTTTTATCGCGCCGTACTGTACGTCAAGCCCGTAGCCCTCCTGCGCCTGCGTGTCGGTGGAAACTCTCAGATACACGGCGGTTATATCGCTTTCATCCCCTATTTTATCGTACAAAGGATAGTCGAAGGCTAACTTTTTGCTTTTCTCTTTCACTTATCCTCTTTTTCTTTTACTCTGCTTAAATATCCGTAATAAGCGTCGTTGACGGCGTCCTTCACGGTTTTGCTTATGCATTTATAATTTTTATAACTTTGCTCGCTCAGTTTGTCTTTTCCTATATAAACATTGACTTTCATATCCGCATTATTGACTTTATTTATTTTTTTAACCGAAAACGGTGGACTTTTGAGCAAAAACAAGCTAAAATAATAACGAATAAACGAGGTTTTAATTGGCTGTAATATGATATTATCTACACATACGGAAATTTTGCCGAAAAAGTTCGGCTACGAAGAGACGGTTAAGTTATACGCGAAAACGGGATTCGACGCTTACGACGCTACCTTTTTCGATATGAAAGAACCAAATTTCTATTTTGAGGAAAATTACAGAGAAAAAGCTCTGAATTTAAGAAAAACGGCGGACGAAAACAATATTTTATGCAATCAGGCGCACGCGCCTTTCCCCATGCATCGTGACGGCGACCCGTCGTGGGATAAAAAAATGCTCGGTTATGCCGAAAAAAGCCTTGAAATTTCGTCGATTTTAGGCGCGAAAGTATGCGTGGTTCACCCCTGGAACAGCTGGGAAGCGGAAGAAAACGTTGAAAAAATCTATCTTCCGCTCAAAGAGACTGCCGATAAATTCCACGTTAAAATAGGCGTTGAAAACATGTGGAACCGAAAGGACGGACGAGCTTCCGCCGCCGCATGCTCTTCGCCCGACGATTTCGTTAAACATATGGAACTTTTGCCGAAGGACACATTCACCGCGTGCCTCGACATAGGTCATGCGGAAATGTTCGAAGGCTTTGCCGCACCCGATTTTATTTATGCTCTTAATGAAAGGCTCGGCGCGCTTCACGTTCACGATAACGACCGCATACACGATTTACATTACGTCCCCTATATGGGAACGATCGATTGGGAAAAAATCTGCAAAGCCTTGGCGGATATCGACTATAAAGGCGATTTCACACTCGAATCCGACCACACTTTTTTAAGATATCCCGAAAATCTCATCCCCGAACTTTTACCGCTGCTCGAAAAGACGGGACGAACGCTTATTTCGAAAATCGAAGGCTACAAATCGAAATAAAACCTCATATAAACCAAAAAGCGCGCCCTCGGCAAAAAATGCCGAGGGCGCGCAACTTTATCGCGTAAATTTGTTATTTTACGAAATTACTTTCTGATATTTTTATACATAGGTCCGTAAGCTTCGCAAGCTCTGTAGTCCTGACCTTCTTTATCCATTCCGAACGCTGCCCATGCCGACGGACGATAAATATCTTTCTCGTCTACGTTGTGCATGCAAACGGGGATACGAAGCATCGAACACATGGTTATAAGATCCGCACCGATATGTCCGTAAGAAATCGCGCCGTGGTTAGCACCCCAGTTGTTCATTACGTCGTATGCGGAAGTGAACGCGCCTTTGCCGGTAATTCTCGGCGTAAACCAAGTGCAGGGCCAGGTGTAATCCGTTCTCTTCCAGAGCTTGTCGGTAACTTCGTCGGGAAGTTTAACCGTCCAGCCTTCGACGATCTGAAGAACAGGTCCCAGACCTTTGATAAGGTTAAGCCTTATCATCGTTGCGGGCATTTCCGCACGGGTAACGAATCTCGACGAATAACCGCCGCCGCGGAAATATCCGAGGTCTGCATAAGGCCAGGTGGTTGCGCCCATCATTGTGTCGATATCCTTATCGGTAACTTCCCACCATCTCTTCATAACGGCATTGCCCTTTTCGTCCTTGACTTCGCCGCAAGCGTCGACGCAGCACGCGCCGGAGTTGATAAGGTGAATAAAGCCGTCCGCCTCTTTGGCGTGACCTTCGAGCTTATAGCCCGTAACTCTCTTTACCGATTCGCCCGACCAATAAGTTCTTACGTCCGCAAACATCTGCGCTCTGCCCGTTAAAAGCTTCATGAACAACATGCTCGTAGCGTTGAGAGTGTCGTTTTCCGTTCCTAAAACGTACGGTTCTCTCGCACCGTTCCAGTCGAACGAAGAGTTCAATATAGATTCGGGGAAATCGCAGTTAGGATAGAAGTCCGTCCACTGACGCTGACCCTGGAATCCTCCGACGATCGCATTGTGACCAACTCTCTCTTCCTCTCTGCCCTTCGGAAGGCGTTTGTTTCCGTTGAAAAGATCCTTGATTATGCAAGCCATCTTTGCGGTGAATTCCCAATCCTTTTCCTTCTGAGCCGCGCTCTTCTGCATTTCGGGCGGGTTTTTATCGAAATCGGGTCTGCATTTTTCTTTAACCCACGCAAGAGCCTTTTTATATTCCGCTCTGTCGTAAATTCCCTGAGTCATTCTTCTGATGATTTCTACTTCGTCAACCGATTCTACTCTCATGCCGAGATATTCCTCGAAAAACTCGGGGCTGATGATAGATCCGCCGATACCCATCGTAACCGAACCGATCTGAAGATAAGATTTACCTCTCATCGTCGCAACGGCAACAGCCGCTCTTGCGAAACGAAGAATTTTCTCCTGAACGTCGGAAGGGATAGACGTGTCGTCCGCCTCCTGAACTTCGTGACCGTAAATGCCGAATGCGGGAAGACCCTTCTGGTTATGCGTTGCAAGCACCGACGCAAGATACACCGCGCCCGGTCTTTCCGTTCCGTTGAAGCCCCAGACTGCTTTTATCGTCATCGGATCCATATCCATGGTCTCCGCGCCGTAACACCAGCAAGGGGTAACCGTGAGCGTAACGTCTACGCCCGCTTTTTTGAATTTATCAGCGCAAGCCGCCGCTTCGGCAACTCTGCCGATCGTGGTATCCGCGATTATAACTTTAACATGCTCGCCGTTGGAGTAAAACACATTTTCTTCGATGAGTTTCGCCGCCGACTTCGCCATGTTCATCGTCTGATCCTCTAAGCTTTCGCGAACCTTGATTTTGCCGCGTCTGCCGTCTATGGTAGGTCTTATTCCTATAACGGGATAATCGCCTATAAGTCTCGATTTAGCCATTCTCTTTTTCCTCCGGGGAATTTTTTTATCGAATATAATTATATACTTGAAAATTATCAATTACTTGTGTTATAATAATAAAAAATATAATTATTTTCAGATTTTAACAAAAGGAAGAGCCGTTATGAGCTTTAACGAACTTAAACAGCACGGAACGGAAGATTTTCCGTTCGGAATTTACATAATAGATAAACACCACCCGAAATACGAAATGGCGTTCCACTGGCACACCAACGTGGAAATTATCCGCGTTATATCGGGTACGCTTTCGATAACCCTCGATAATTGTAATTTCACGGCAAAGCGCGGCGACGTCGTTTTCGTGAACAGCGAAATCGTTCACGGCGCAACCCCTCACGAATGCGAATACGAATGCCTCGTTTTTCCTCTTTCCTTTCTGAAAAACGGCAACAGAGCGTGCAACAGATTTTTAGACGATCTTATCGAGAAGAACTGCAAACTTGCGCATTTACCGTCGGGCGAGGACATAAAAGACGTTACCAAAATGCTTTTCGAAACGATAAAACAACGCGAAAACGGGTTTCAATTTATAGCTATAGGGCTTGTTTATCGACTTATAGGCTTATTTATGCGTTCCGATCAATATTCTTACGAAACGAAAGGTCTAACCGAAAAAGACGAACAAAAAGTTCTGAAACTCAAAAAAACACTAACATATATAAGAGAAAATTTCGACAAAGAAATAACCCTCGACGATATGGCTCTCGCCGCGGGCTTTTCAACGAAATATTTCTGCTCGTTTTTCAAGGAACTTACGGGCAAAACGCCCGTGGAATATCTCAATTCATACAGGGTTGAACGCGCCTGCAGAAAACTTCTCGGAAGCGACCTTTCGATAACGCAGATAGCATACGGTTCGGGGTTTAACGACCTCAGTTATTTTATCAAGACTTTTAAAAAAATCAAAGGTTCGTCGCCGAGTATTTATCGCAAAACGATAACCTGATTTTTAGCCATTAAATGGCAAAAATATCAAATAATCAACTTATAGCCTTACTTTTGCTTTGTATTACTCAAAAATATAAAACCGTCTCATCTGAAAGCGTCAGCATTTTCCGACGCTTTTTCTTATTATTCCTTCCAGATCTCCCGCGCCTAAAACAAGCACGGTGTCGCCTTTTTTCGCAACCGAATAAAGATATGCGAGAAGCTGTTCGGCTCTGTCGTAATAAGTTGCGGAGGGCAGAAGTTTTGCAAGTTCTTCCGCGCTTCCGCCCTCGATATATTTTTCCCTTGCGGGATATGTTTTGTAAACGGAAAGATTCTGCACGTCGGAAAGAACTTTGACGAACTGCTCTTTAAGAAAAATCGTTCTGGAAAAAGTGTGCGGCTGAAAAACAACGAACACTCTGCCGCTTTTCGCTTCGTTTATCGTTTTAACCGCTTCGGCAATTTCCGTGGGATGATGAGCGTAATCGGCGATGACTTCCGCGCCGTTTATGCTGCCGATGTTTTCAAACCTGCGTTCTACCCCTCTGAAATTTTCAAGCCCGCGCCTGATCGTTTTCAAATCGATTCCACACAGGTACGCGCAGGCGAAAACCGCTAAGGAATTAAGTACGTTATGTCCGCCGAAAACTTTAAGTTTAACGCTATCGCTTTTAACCCCGAAAACATACAAATCGAAAGAATATCTCCCCTCTTTTTCGGTTATGTTCGCCGCACGGAAATCCGATTCGGGATTTAATCCGAACGTTACGACATTGTCTCCGTTATAACCCGAAAGCGTTTTATCGTCATGACATATTATCGCCTTATAAGCCCGTTTCAGAAAACCGAAATAAGTGTCGCGAAGCTCCTCGCGATTTTTATAGCAGTCGAGATGATCGGCTTCGGCGTTAAGGCAAACGGCAAAGTCCGCGTCGAAATTATCGAGATTTTTCTTATACTCGCACACTTCGCTAATAAAATATTTATTTCCCTTAGAGACAAAATTGCCGAATTTTAAATCAAATCCGCCTATATGCGCCGTAAAACGTTCGTTTGCCTCATCGAACACATGCGCAAGCATGCACGTCGCCGTGGTTTTTCCGTGACAGCCGCAGACGCCTATTTTCTTTTTGAAGTTTTCCGATACGATTTTCAAAAGTTCGCCTCGGCGGAGAATATAAAGCTTATTCGCCTTAGCTTCCGTAAGTTCGGGATTGGTTTCGGAAATCGCGTCGCTGTAAATCACGACGTCCTTACCCGCAACGTTCTCGCTGCTATGCCCGATATATACCGTTATCCCCTCTTCCCTGAGCTTATCGAGATTTTTGCTTTCCGCGATATCGCTGCCGCTAACGCAAAAACCTATACCGTGAAGATAACGGGCAAGCGAACTCATGCTCACGCCCCCTACGCCTATAAAATGTACGTTCAACGTTTTGTTTTGTATATCCATAATAAAAATATATGCCGATAATC
>JAJWOJ010000102.1 GCA_021635425.1 Clostridiales bacterium
AAATAATGTCGTGTATATTTGCCGGTGTTTTATTTGCTACTTGTGTCTTCAATCTTGCTGGTTGTAAAAATGAAATAAAAACATCAACAGACGGAACTTTCAAATTTTTCCGTTTGGGTGATAATCAGTTTTATCGTGGCAATAAGAAAGATACTTATGCGATTGTAGATACTTGTGATGAATTACCGGAAGTTTTGTATATACCTGCATATCACAAAGGAAAAGAGGTAAGCAAAATTTATTACGCGCATACGGTAGGAATCGGATTGCGTGGCTATGGTTTAAGTATGGAAGGAGTGAAGACCGCGTATATCCCCTATACCTGTAATTTAGACGAAGGACCTTATTTGGATGAGCCGTATGCAAGAGCGACTACTACGTTTATTGCTTGTTCTATTGCTGCACCGAATGACAATCTGATAACGAACGTTACACATAATTACTTGCGTTATTTGAAGGAGAACGATACTGTTTATTTTACTAATGCGGTGTATGAAAATATAAGAATTTCGGCGGAATCTACTCCCAATTCCGCATTTAGCATTGTCGAGACGAGTGATTGCATTTATGTAGAGCATTCTAGTAAAATATTAAAACCTGCGAATACGGCATTTATGTTCAATTATGAAAATTGTCCTAACGGCGGATATTTCTTTATTAATGATTTTGAATATGGCATGGCAATAGAAAATACGCCGTATGAACCTATTCGAGGCGGGTACATGTTCGGCGGTTGGTATAAAGAAAGTGAGTGTATCAATGCTTGGGATTTTGAAATGGATACCCTACCGCAAGCACAATATGATGACCAAGGAAGAGAGTTTTATCAGGAAACAAAACTCTATGCTAAATGGATTAAAGAATAGCAAGGTGTATTATGAAAATCAGAAAGAGGATAATACCGTGAAGTATTTGAAACCGGAATCCGACTTACAACCGGTTTTGGCGGTGGCATTGTTGGTCATAACAAGGGCGGTACTATTACTCATTGAGAAAGAAGTCCATTCAACACCTTTAAATAATATAGCGTTTATGCTATAATATAATTGCGATAGTATAACCGATTGACGAAATAGAAGTTTTTGCGTTAAAGTATTCATGATAGCGATAGATTTTCCTTAAAGTATTTGGTTAGCACTTAAACTTTAACATAATGAAAATCTCTTCGCTATCTTTTTTATTGCTTTTGTCTCATATGTATTGTAATCCTACAGTCGGCGGCTTTTATTTTTACAAAAACTCTTGCAAAAATTCTACAAGTATGGTAAAATAAGAATAAATTATGAAAACAATAGCCGAAAACAGAGAAGCAAGATTCGAATATTTTATCGAGGATTCGTTCGAAGCGGGCATCGCGCTCGACGGCGGCGAAGTTAAGTCTATAAAATCGGGTAACGTCAGTTTGAAAGACGCATATTGCTCGGTGGAGAACGCCTCGGTTTTTATAAAGGGCATGCACGTCGCCGTGTACGATAAAGGCGGCGCGTATAACAGTAAGGACAGCCGCAGAGAACGCCGTCTTCTTCTTCACAAAAGCGAGATAAGAAGGCTTATAGGCAAGGTGAACGAAAAGGGGTACACTTTGGTGCCTTTGAAAATTTATCTCAAACAATCGCTCATCAAGCTTGAAATCGGCTTGTGCAAAGGTAAGCACACTTACGATAAAAAGCAATCGATAAAAGAGCGCGACCTCGACAGGTCCGCTAAAAGGGATATAAAAAACATAAAGTTGTAACCGAAAGCTTTTCGTTACAACTAAGCGTTTTTAATCCGAAACGATATAAATATAAACGAGGTAAAATGATGGAAAAGAAAACAGCCGTAATAATCGGCGCGGGACCGGCGGGGCTAACCGCCGCATACGAGCTTTTAACTAAATCGGACAACATAATTCCGATAATTCTCGAAGCGGAGGATTTCGTCGGCGGAATTTCGAGAACGGCAACGTATAAAGGCAACAGAATGGATATCGGCGGACACAGATTTTTCTCCAAAGACGACAGAGTTGTCGATTTGTGGACTAAATTTCTTCCCGTTCAGGGCGAGCCGTCGATAGACGATAAGATTTTAGGGCGCGAAAAGCCGCTCGTAGAAGGCGGACCCGACCCCGAAAAGACGGACGACGTAATGCTTTTGAGAGACAGAATTTCGCGTATCATCTTTTTGAGGAAGTTTTTCGATTATCCCATTTCGCTCAAAGCCCGGACGTTTATAAACATGGGCTTTTTCCGCACGATGCAGGCGGGCTTCGGTTATATCGGAAGCTGTATTCATAAAAGAAAAGAGGACAACCTCGAAAACTTTTACATAAACCGCTTCGGCAAACCTCTTTACGAAATGTTTTTCATGGATTACACCGAGAAGCTTTGGGGCGTTCACCCGCGCGATATTTCGGCGGACTGGGGCGCGCAGAGAGTTAAAGGCTTGTCGATAAGAAAGGCGATCGCAAACGCCCTTTCCAAACCCTTCCGCAAAAAGGAAGATAAGGTTGAAACAAGTCTTATAGAGCAGTATTATTATCCGAAAAAGGGTCCCGGGCAGCTATATGAAGAAATGGCGGCTGAAATCGAGAGACTCGGCGGAAAGATTATTAAAAATGCCACAGTTAAAAAGGTTATAACCGAAGACGGAAAGATAACCGGACTCATCGCGGACGAAAACGGCAAAGACGTAACGTATGAAGGCGATTATTTCATTTCGTCCATGCCGATAAAAGATCTTATCGAGGCTATCGGCAAGGACAAGACGGGCGACGACGTTTACCGCGTTGCAACCGAACTTCCTTACAGAGATTTCATCACCGTAGGTCTTCTGCTCGATAAACTCAAAGTTAAAAACAAAACTAAGATAAAAACTCTTAACGATATCGTTCCCGATTGTTGGATATACGTTCAGGACAGAGACGTAAAGCTTGGCAGAATTCAGATATTCAACAACTGGTCGCCGTACATGGTGGAAGACCCCGAGCATAAAGTTTGGGTCGGTCTCGAATATTTCTGTTCGGAAGGCGACAAGATGTGGACTGCAAAGGACGACGAGTTTATAAAACTCGCGATAAGCGAACTCGTCAAAATCGGCGTTATCGAATCGGATAAAAACGTACTCGATTCGACGATTATTCACGTCAAAAAGGCATATCCCGCCTACTTCGGAACTTATGCGGAATTCGATAAAGTCAAAGATTATTTAAACGGCTTCGGCAATCTCTGGTGCGTCGGCAGAAACGGACAGCACAGATACAACAATATGGATCACTCCATGGTAACGTCCATGGTCGCCTGCGACGAAATAATCAACGGCATAACCGATAAAACCGAGCTTTGGAGCGTCAATACCGAAAAGGAATATCACGAAATCAAGTCCGACGACGATAAAAAGGCGGACGACACGGAAAAAACCGAAAAAACCGATAAAACCGAAGGAGAATAAGCCTATGAGCGGCGAAACAACGGCATTCGATAACGAAAAGCGCGTCGATATACGGGCAACTTGTATTAAAATTCTAAGATATCTCGCTTTGTTTGCGGGCGTGCTTGTCGTGACGACGGTGCTTTTCTATCTGATTAAACCTTATTACAGCTTTTGGAACAGAAAAGGCGCGGTCGCTCAGGCTTTCGGCGTTGCGGCTCTTCTTATAATCGCGGTTTTCGCGGCGTATATGAAGGTGAGGGGAGAACTCGACGCGGAACTTTCCTTAAAACTTCTTCTCGCATGCGGATTTGTGTTAAGGCTCACTTACATGCTTTACACACCCGTATCCGTAAGGCAGCAGGACACTTATAACCGCGCGCTCACGGGGCATGAGGCTTACGCGTGGATAGTTTATACCACGGGCAAACTCCCCGCGAAGAACGATTATCAGTTTTATCATCCCCCGCTCAACGCGTTCGTGCAAGCGGCTTTCATGAAGGTAACAAACGCCTTAACTCAGCTTTTGCAGAACGTTTTCGGTCTCGGAGACGTAATTCCTTCGCAATATTTGAGCGAAATGCCAAAGGTTACCGACAGATATTACGTCGGTCTTACCGAGTACAGATATTATCTGTATTCCACAACGGAAATTCTCGCGGTTCTCTGGTCGTTTATAACGATGATCGCGCTCGTGAAAATCGTAAGGCTTTTCGGGCTTGAAAGTTACACTATGGTAGGAATTTCCGCCATACTCATATTCTTCCCGAGGCATATTCAGTTCGCGGGGCAGGTAAACAACGATTCGATTGCTTACATGTTTCAGATTCTGGCAATATATTATTGTCTGAAATGGTGGAAACGGGGCAAAAAATTGCATCATCTGCTTTTGTGTTCGCTCGCGATCGGGCTTGGAATGATGTCTAAAATATCTACGGCGATAATAAGCCTTCCGATAGGTTGCGTGTTTGTTTACGAGTTTATGCTCGCGATAGAACGTACTTTCGCTCAAAACCCCGCGGTTTTGTCGGCGGACGGAAAAGGCGGGGAGCGCGATTCGGATATTCCGCTTTGGAAGCTTTGCGTGCATTACGTAATTTTCCTTTGTATATGTGCGCCGATAGGGCTTTGGTTTCAGGTTTACGCTTACAAAAAGTTCAATCAACCCCTCGGTTTTGTTTTTTCCAACCTCAACACCGCGCTTCTGACAACGCACCATAATTGGTTTGAAAGGTTGTTTATAACGCTCGACCCGAGCGAGTATTTCGGCACGCTGTATTGCATGCCTTTCTGCACGGTGAAAAACGGGGTTATTACGGAATATAATAACTACAACTTGTTTTTGTATTCCCTTCGTTCGTCGCTTTTCGGCGAGTTTACCTATAAGGGCGGAGAAGCGTTCTCGGCAACGGCGTTCGTCTGTGCGCTCGTTGCGGCGGCTTCGCTTTTCGCGTCGCTTATCTATTGCGCGGTTTTGTATTTCAAAGGCGGAAGAAAAATCACGGCAACAAAATCCGAGCTTAAAAACATGGTGTTTATTTTCGTTATAGTGCAGACCATGGTTATCTCGGAATTCTGTTTTTACGTCAAGATGCCGTATGCCTGCACGCAGGATTTCAGATATATAATGCCGATGATTTTAGGCGTAACCATGACGTATTATTACGCAAACAGACGGGTGAAAGCGGCAAACACAAACTTCGGAAACGTGCTTTCGTTCATAACCACGGCGTCCATGGTTTCGATGCTTATAATGACGACTTTGTTTTATTGCGTTTGCAGTGTGTAACGCGTTTTGAGAATATATTTTGATTCGCGGGCTGTTTTAAGCCGTGCGATAAAGGTATGATATGGAAGAAAAAACAGAAAACGGGGAAGTAGCCGAAAACGAGGTTAAACCCGTAAAACAAACGAAAAAGCAACTTTTCTGGGAAATATTTCGTTTCCTTTTGGTCGGCGGAACGGCAACCGTAGCCGATTACGCCGTGGCGTACATTTTTTATCATTGGCTTTTGCCGCCGAGGTTGATCGGAGAAACGTTTTCGCTTATTCTGTCCACGGCGTTCGGGTTTTGCGCGGGGCTTACGGTAAACTGGCTGCTCTCTATAACCTTCGTGTTCAAGCAGGTGAGCGACGAAAAGCAGTCGCGCTCGAAAAAATCGTTCGCGATTTTCACGATAATAGGCGTTATAGGTCTCGGAATAACTCAGCTCGGAATGTTTTTAGGCGTAAATTTTTTGCCCGAAATAACGCTTTTCTCGTCAACGACCTTTTTAGGCGAGTCCTGGACGTGGTGGATAAGCAAAGTTATAATGACGTGTCTTGTCCTCGTCTGGAACTACGTCGGCAGAAAGCTCCTTGTTTTTAAATAATCCGACATAAATCAGAAACTTCGGAGATACAGCGGGGTAGGGCTATCTTTCTTGTAAATATGATTGAGGTGCGCTGAATGAAGAAACATTCTGTTTCTATTTTTAATTGTATTTTATCGGCATTCATTTTTCTTTGTGTTTATGGAAATACATGTTATCGTTTAGCTCTTTCGGGAAAAGGCGGCGCAGATTTTAAACAACAAGTTTTTTTATGCTTTTATTTTGCAATAGGGTTAATAATTTCGATATATTGTATTTGTGCTAAGCCTTATTATTCAAACAAATGTTTGTGGGTTGGTGCGATATATAATGCACTTTATCCTCTTCTGATATTGACGATTTCGTTATGTGCTTTAATTTCACAAAAATGGAAGATAGACACGATTAACTGGGTTTATTGGCTTTGTAATATAATTCCGGTTCTTATTAGCGGATTATATTTTTATGCGGCTTTGAAGAAGGATTGAAATTTAAGCAAGTTTTATCGTTTTGCGGATGATTCTGGCAGTGCATGTGCAGATTCCTTTCTTCGCGGCAATGACCGTCAGTGAATCGATTCTGACTTTTCTGTTGCTGTTTGTGCATCTGAAATTTCTTCGTAATACTTGGCTGAATAAAATACCGATTGTATGTGCGGGAATTACGACCGTATTCATCGGCGGCATCGACCATATTGCGTTGTGCGGGCTGTCAACATTTATGGGAATATCTATGGCGACACGGGCAGAGAATCGTTATTGTATTTCTGACGTGGACGAATAAAGAAAAGAAAAAGGAGTATTCGGGTATGAATATTACGGTTTACCTCGGTGCAAACGAGGGTAATGATCCGACTTTGCGCAAAGCCGTCGAAGAACTTGGCGCATGGATCGGCACGAGCGGAAATGCGCTGATCTACGGCGGTTCGAAATCCGGTTTGATGGGCGCGTTAGCCGACAGCGTTTTGAGTGCGGGCGGCAAGGTAACGGGCGTCGAACCGCAGTTTTTTATCGAAAATGAATTTCAGCATAAAGGACTTACAAAGCTGATAATAACAAAGGATATGTCGGAGCGCAAAAATGAAATGATTAACCTTGGCGACGCTTTTATCGCGTTTCCCGGCGGAACGGGAACGTTGGAAGAAATTACCGAGGTTATGTCGAAAGTGTCTTTGAAACATTTGAATGCGCCATGTATTCTTTACAACTTAGACGGATATTATAACGATTTAAAAGCCCTTTTAAAGCATATGATTGAAAAGGGGCTGTCTTCAGATGAACGTCAGAAAGGTATCTATTTTGCAGAAAATCTCGATGACATTAAAGGGATTTTAAGCGCGCACGTTATCTGATATATATCAGAAAG
>JAJWOJ010000103.1:0-6775 GCA_021635425.1 Clostridiales bacterium
GCAAAGACGTGTATATAATACCTTAAAAAACTTAAAACAGGAGAAATAATGAAAAAAATAATTTGTCTCTTCGCCGCGCTTGCGGCTATGGCGTTTACGGTCGGCGCGCCGACGAAGGCGAACGCCGCCGTAATTACGCTCGATAAGAACATGGCTCTCATCGTAACCGCCTGCGAAAAGGGCGGGGAAAACGGTTTTGCCGCGGTTGCGGGCGAGGGAACGGAAATTTCTTTCGATATGCTTAAATCCGCCGATAACGGAACGACGGGGATAATAACCGCCGCGGATAAAAAGAGCGTTTCGAAAAAAGGAAATCTGACCGCCTACTCGTTTGAAAGCGGATATAATTACCGCTTGACTTTAACGGGCGAAACAGTTATAATTTCCAAAAGGGGCTTTTTTGAAAGCGAATATGAAAAAATCGACGAAAAATCAATTTCGGCGGGCGGAGTTTTAGGAATTTACGGCTTGTCCGACGGGGTTTTGTCCGCAAGTTTTATCATCGATGATTTTATGTGTTTCGACGAAAGCGGAAACGAAACGGTCGTCGATAAATTCGAAAAAAAGACGGCGGAGAAAGGTTCGGTTATAAAATCGTTCGATTGCAACGGTTTTATCGATAATTTCGACGATATAACTTACGACGTGTCCTTTCTCACCGAAGACGGCGACCTTATCGCCGTCGGGACGGTTTGCAAATACAATCACGTAACGTTTCCTTCCGCTCCGAAAAAGGACGGCTACCGTTTCGTAAGATGGGCGGGAGATACGGAAAACATTACCTCGAGCGGCGCATGTTACGCCGTTTACGAAGAGGGCGAAGAGCCTTCGTCCGAATCGGGAGCTTCGGGCGGCGACTACGCCGACGGTTCGCTCTCGGGCGGCGATAACGGCGGATCGAAAGGCGGTTGCGGTTCGTCCGTGACGGGAGTTTCCGCCGTCGGCGCGGCGATTGTTTTTGCGGCTGTCGTTATGAAAAGGAGGAAGGGCGATGAATAAAACAATTAAAAGGCTTTTATGCCTTGCGATCGCGCTCGGCGTTGCCGTAATTCCTTTCACGGCGGCGTTTGCGGCGGATAAGGCAGAGGATAAAACGATGAAAGAAGAATATATCGCGTGTGCGGTCAATTCGACGTGCGTTATCGACGCTTACGGCGACAATAACAAAAACGCCGTTAAAATTCAGCCCGAAGACAACGGTTTTGCGGGCGTTTGGCTCGCGCTTCCCGAATTGAATCAAAAAAACGCGGGCGACGAAGTTCATATCGAGGCGAGAATACGTTTCGAGGCGGAAACTCCTTACGGGTATTCTTACGCGGACGTTGTGGATAACAAAGGAAACGTAATCGACGGGCAGTTTAAAGTCAACAAATGGCAGAACCTTGTTTTCGACGCCGAAATTTATGTAAAAGAAGGCAAGAAATGCGTGTTCGTCGGCTTTAAAACGGCTAAAAACAACGATATTTACCTTTCGGATATTGCCGTGACGGACGACGTTTATACGACGGAAAATATGTTCGGCGGCGTTAAAATGACGATTATCGAACCCGAAAAAAATCAGACCGAAGGGTTTATGCTCGTAACCGAAAACGGAAAAATCATAATGATCGACGGCGGGGATCAATACGACAAAGATAACGTCGTAAAACTTATCAGACAATACAAAAACGAAGTAGACGACTGGCACGTTTCGCACTATCATTGCGACCACGTGTTCGCGCTCATCCGCATTTTAGAGGAAGAGGATATCTTCATAAAAAATCTTTATTACGATTTTAACGTTTCAAACGACATTCTCGAAAAATACGGCGACGAGGACAATTATCTCGTCGCGAGGATGAAAAAAGCCGTCGAAGAAAACCGCTCGAAAATCGGAAACGTTATAACGCCCGAAAAGGGAAACGAGTTTGTAACCGACGGAGTTAAGGTTAAAATTTTAAACAACGCGACGTTCAGGGCGATGGCTAACATGCCTAACGACTCGTCGATAGTTTTAAAGGTTGAAACTCCCGGCAAGAAAATACTTTTTCTGGGCGACCTCGGAACTTACGGCGACGTGCTTTTGAAAGACGAGTATTTTTATAACGAAATTCGTGATTGCGAAGTCGTTCAGCTCGGGCATCACGGGCAGAACGGCGTAAGCGATAAATTTTATCAGTCGCTTCCCGCCATGAAAACGGCGATTTACTGTGCGCCCGAATGGCTCTTCGATTGCAACGCGGGCAAGGGCATAGGCTCGGGTTCGTGGCAGACTTTAAGAACGAGAGAAATCATGCGCGTTCTTAAAATAAGGAAAACTTACTCGCTTAAATACGGCAGAGTTGAATTGGGATAAAATACGAATATGTTTTTTTCTGACGATGAAGGCAAGCTTTCCGAAGGATATGAGTTTTTTTCGGAACGCTTCGGGTTCTGCCCCCGCGAAGACGTTTGCGCTAAGGCGGCGAGTGAGAACAAAATAGAAAATAAAGACGGAAAAATCACCGTTTTTTATACCGACAGGCTTTCGTTTTTTAAGGCGTTGTTTCGTTATCTCGCCACGGGCAGAACGGACATTTCTTCTTCGGCGTTCAAAAAAACGGGAATCATGCTCGACTGCGCCCGAAACGGCGTGCCGAGCCTTTCCTTTTTAAAAAACTTCGTCCTTTCTTCCGTCGCCGCGGGGTATGATTATCTCGGGCTTTACGTTGAAGATTGCATCGAAGTGGAGGACGAGCCGCATTTCGGCTACATGCGCGGAAGATATACCGAGAGCGAACTTAAAGAGATTGTTGCGTTTGCGGATTTGTTCGGTTTTGAGATAATGCCGTTTGTGCAGACGCTTGCGCATCTCGGGCTTATTTTCCGTCATTGGGACCTGTATTATAAAGACGCGCGCGATTACGGCGATATTCTTTTAATGGACGAACCGCGTGTTTATCGGCTTATAGACCGACTTTTTAATACCGTTGAACGTTGTTTCGGGGCTTGCCGCGTGAATGTCGGTTTGGACGAAGCGTTCATGATGACGCGCGGAAAATACCGCGAACTGCACGGAGATAAAGACCCTGCGGAGGTCTTTTCCCGCCATGCGGAAAAGGTGTGCGAACTTGCCGCAAAGCACGGGCTTAAACCCGAAGCCTGGGCGGATATGTTCGTAAAACATAAAGACAATGTGACGGCGCCCGATAATCTCACGCTGAGGGCTTGGGAATATTCCGCGGGCGAAGAAAAGGTTTATTCCGATATGATTGATGATTGCAAGGCTCTTACCGATAAGGTTTCGTTCGGGAGCGGAGTGCATAAATGGTGCGGAACAGTCCCTCTGAACGAATTTTCGGAAACCGCGTTTATCCCCGCAATCAACGCGTCCGAAGGTAAGTGCGACGATTTTCTCGTCACTTTGTGGGGCGACGACGGCGCGGAATGTTCGCATAACGCCGTGTGGTATTCGCTTTTGAAAATAACGAACGCGGCAAGCCGAAATCCGCTGAGCGAAGAAGAATTAAACAAACTTGCCGTAACGATAACGGGTCACGACTTAAACGAGCTTCTCGCGCTCGATCTTCCCAACAAGGTTTTCGATAAAAAGACCGACAAGCCCGTGAACGTATCCAAATACATTCTCTATGAAGACGTGTTTTACGGAAACGCCGACTTCACGGCTTCCGAAAAGTTTATTCCGTATTTTGAAAAGGCGAAAAACGAATTGTCGCGCCTTGCCGAAAAAGGCGGGATACTGAAAGAAATTTACGAAGAAGAAGCCGCTCTTTCGGCTGTTCTTGAGAAAAAATGCGGAATAAGGAACAAGCTTCGCTCCGCTTATAAAAAGGGCGATAAAGAAGAGCTTTTAAAGCTTTTGGGCAGGCTTACCGAGATTAAATCGTCCGTCGCGGAATTTTACAAAGCCGCCGAAAAAAGGTGGCTTAAAGACAATAAGGCGTTCGGGATAGAAATTCTTTCGATTCGTCTCGGCGGGCTTATTTCGCGGTGCGATGTCTGCGCGCGGAGGGTAAAGGCTTACGCCTCAGGCGAAATCGGCGAAATAGAGGAGCTGGCTCAGACCGATTTGTCGCCTTTGCCGTCGGACGATAATTATTCGGTTGCAAGGGCGTTCAACAGTTACGAACAAAACGTTTCTTATTGCAACATTTCTCATAAACTGTACAATTAAACGAAAAATCGTGTGCGGGAAGTGCTTTTGCCGCGCCGAGGTGAGACGGGACTCCCGACGGACAGTCCGCATATCGCGGATACGGAGTGGGGAGAGGAAAAATAACTATGGATTTAACCGAAAAGATAACCGAAATTAAATTTAAATGGCTGAAATTCGTCGTTCACGGCGATAAAATCGACGTGGCAGACGGATATAGCGGCGGCGAAACTCCGGAAAGGTGCAATTTTGCGGAAGTCAACGTCGCGGGAGATAATAAGCCCTCGCATATGGGCGTGAAACTTTCGCCGTCGTCCGAAGGCTCGGTTTTAAAGTACGTTTCGCACGAAATTAAGGGCAACGCGCTTTTTATCGTTCAGAAAAGCGATAAAATAGAGGCGGTAACCGAGATAAAATCTTACGAAGGAACGTCTGCGCTTCGCGTAAACACTACGGTTAAGAATATTTCGGAAGAAGATATCGTTCTTGAAAGCGTTTCGTCTTTTTGCTTGCCGAGCGTCGGAAAAAGGACTTTCGAAAACGCCGCGAACTCGTATTTTACCGTTTTTAACCAAAGTCATCACTATGAGTGTCAGCCTTCCCGCCGTTCGTTTTTCGATTACGGCTTCACGGGAAACGCTCCCGCTTCGCAAAAAAAGATATCTTTCGCCAACGTCGGCTCGTGGTCGACGAAAGAGGCTTTGCCGCAAGGAATCGTCGAAATCGGCGACGGCAACGTGTTTATGTTTCAGATCGAAAGCAACAATTCATGGTATTTCGAATTGAGCGATATCGGTGAGAATTATTACCTTTGGCTCGGCGGAGCGACGACCGAACACGGTTCGTGGTATAAAACTCTTAAACCGAAAGCCGTCTATAAGTCGATTAACGCGGTTATTTCAAAGGCATCGACTGTTTCTGCCGCTCTTTATGATATCACCGTTTACAGAAGAGCGATTGCGGGAAAGAACAAGGCGGACGAAAATCTCCCCGTTATTTTCAACGCGTATATGCATCTCGACTGGGACAGCCCGGACGAGGAGAGAACGAAAGTTTACGCAAGGTCTGCCGCCGAACTCGGCGCGAAGTATTACGTTATCGATTGCGGTTGGCATAACGAAGAGCCGGGAAACGAAATATACCCTTACGTCGGGCAGTGGAAGGAAAGCAAAACGCGCTTTCCGCACGGACTCAGGGCGACCACCGATTTTATCCGTTCGCTCGGGATGAAAGCCGGGCTTTGGATAGAACCCGAAATTATAGGGCAGAAGTGCGAGGAGATGCTCGCTTTTTACGGCGACGACTGTTTTTTAAGGCGGCACGGCAAAAAAATAGGCGTTATGAATAGGTATTTTCTCGATTATTCCAATCCGAAAGTCTATAATTATATGTTTGAAACAATCCGCAGAATGGTTGAAGATTACGGCGCGGATTATATCAAACTCGATTATAATCAGGATATCGGCGTAGGCGCGGACGGCGTGTCCGAAAGCTTCGGCGAGGGGTTGGAAGTGCAGTCGGCGGCGTATTTCGGATGGGCGGACGACATACGTAAAGCCTTCCCGGGCGTTATTTTCGAAACGTGCAGTTCGGGCGGAATGAGAATGGACTATGCGACCCTTTCGCATTTTTCGCTCGTCTCCTCGTCAGATCAGACCGATTATAAAAAATACCCCTATATCGTAGCGAACTTTTTAGCGGCGGTTCTGCCCGAGCAGGGCGCGGTGTGGAGTTATCCCGTTGACGGTTATCAATTTGCCTCCGCCCCCGCGACTTATGAAAAAGCAAACGAAAGCACGAACCGCGAGACGGTTATCATGAACATGATTAACACTTTTCTCGGCAGAATGCACCTTGCGAGCCATATCGACCTTTTAAGCGAAGACAAGCGCGCGCTTATAAAAGAGGGCGTAAAATATTACGATTTTTTAACGCCCGCAAAAAAAATCGCGCTCCCGTTTTTGCCTTGCGGGTTTGCGCGCTTCGGCGACGAACACGTCGCGGCGGGCTTAAAAACCGAAAGGAAAGCATATCTTTCGGTGTATTGCTTAGGCAAATCGGGCGAATTTTCGGTGTACGTCGGGAAAGAATACAAAAAAGCGATTTGCGCTTACCCGAAGGCGAACGAACTTGAATTTTCGCTTGAAAACGGCGTTTTAACCGTAAAATTCACGGAGGATTTTCAGGCGAGATTTTTCGAACTCGAAATCTGAACAAGGAAATAAATATTTTCGATTTTTTAATATTCGAGTTACTCGGAAATAACCGAGCTGAAATCTGCGAACTGATTTTGCAATTCGTCTTGTATCTTATTGTTTGTCGGGTGTCGATATAAAATTAAAATATAAGGGTGCGCGTACAAGTCAATGGGCGATAGAATACCGCTTTAATCGACTTATACGCGCACTTATTTGATTATTCTTCAATGATATTTATAAATTTTGTCATCTCTTCTTCGGGGAAGTTAAGGAAAAGAAATAGGTTGTTTATACCAACATAGCAATTATCTAAGTACGGAACGGCAATTAAACCTCCCGAATAATAGATAAATAAAAAAGCGTCGAATTTAAGTTCGCCCCAAGAGAACATGTTGCCACTATTGCTTAAACTCCCGACGTAATTATGTCGCTGCGAATATCTGAA
>JAJWOJ010000103.1:6785-7057 GCA_021635425.1 Clostridiales bacterium
TGAACTCAAAACAAGTATATTCTTTCTTCCATTCCTTAACGTGTTTCGATTGAAATGGCGTTTTCAACGTGTTCGTTTGTTCGAGCGAATCAATTAAGTTCATAAACGAATTATAAACTGTTTCCAAAGAATCGCCGGGGAGTTGTCTTTCCTTTCCGTTTGTAATACAAATCACGGAATCGGGTTTATCCAAAAATATTTCCGTCCGAATTTCTTCGGTATTTGAAACCGTATGTTTAGAGAAAGAAGAACACCCGACCAAAAAGCAACAC
>JAJWOJ010000104.1 GCA_021635425.1 Clostridiales bacterium
GCCCCGCGGCATGAACGCCCGCGTCAGTCCTTCCGCTCCCGATAAGCTTCACGTCCTCGCCCGTAATCTTCTTAATCGCGGCGGTTATAACTTCCTGAACGGAAACGCCGTTCGGCTGGATCTGCCAGCCGCAATAATTAGTTCCGTCGTATTCTATTTTTAATTTAATTCTCATAAAATACCCGCCTATAAGTCGATTAACGCTATATTTTTTATCAAAGCGCGGCGAAAAACGCAATTATCTGCGCGTAATAAATATTAAGAAAAACCACACCGGTTATCAGCCCGCCGACAAAAATTACGGCAACGGGATCACGAAAAGAAAGCTTGAGTTTTTTATACTTCGTGCGGTCTTTACTCCCCCAATAACAACGCGCGTCCATAGCGTCGCCGAGTTCGTCCGCACGGCGAAGCGCGCTTATTATAAGCGGTATTAAAACAGGCACGAGAGCTTTTAATCTCGATATTATATTTCCGCTTTCGAAATCCGCTCCGCGGGCTTTCTGCGCGCAGATTATTCTGTCTGTTTCGTTTGCGAGAGTGGGAATCATTCTGAGCGCGATAGACATTATGAGCGCGAGTTCGTGAACGGGAAATTTTATGAGCGCGAGGGGTTTTAAAAGACTTTCAAGCCCGTCGGTTAAGCTGACGGGAGTGGTCGTAAGCGTTAAAAGCGAACTGCCCGTGACGAGCAGAATCAATCTCGAAGCGAGAAAAGCCGCCGATAATAACCCCTCTTTGGTAATTACCCAAAAATAAACGGTATCGGTTTCGGAACGCACGTGAAACAATACGTTTAAAACCGCCGTAAACAATATCAGAAAAAATATCGCTTTTATGCTTCTTAAAACCGAACCAATCGGCACGGACGAAAACATAACCGCAATTATCAGAAAAACCAGCACCGCCGCCAGCGACAGAAAATTTCCCGCCAGAAACACGGCGACGATATAGGCAATGAGAAGCAATATTTTTATACGCGGATCGGTTTTATGAACGAACGAATTCGCATTGTAATATTGCCCGAATGTAACGTCTCCCAACATAATTCACCAAATAATTAAATTCAAAAAATACGTCTATAAGTCGATTATCTGCTATTTTTATAATACAATGCAACTTTTGAAACAAAGTCGTCCATAGTAAAATCACAGTCGATACAAACGCTGTTTTCTTTAAGTTTCGATAAAAGCTTAGCCGTAAGCGGAACGTCTAACCTCAGCCTTTCAAGCTCTTCGGCATTTGAAAAAACTTCTCGGGGCGTTCCCGTCATAACGACTTTTCCCTCCGAAAAGACGGCTATATCCGTACAGTTTTCAGCAACTTCGTCCATATCGTGAGAAACGATGACGATTGTTTTTACCGAGGTTCTGTGAAGGGTGTGCAGAAGCTCCATGAGTTCGCGCTTGCCGACAGGGTCAAGCCCGGCAACAGGCTCGTCCAGAATGAGAATTTCCGGTTCGGTTACGAGTACGCCCGCTATCGCCACGCGCCTTTTCTGCCCGCCCGAAAGCTCGAACGGCGATTTATTCGCTATATCGGGGCTTAAACCGACGCGTATAAGCGCACCGAAAACGGCGTTTTTTACATCTTCGTCGGAAAGTTCCTTTTTGAAATTTTTCAAGCCGAAAGCAACGTCCGAATAAACGGTTTCGGCAAACAGCTGATATTCGGGATACTGAAAAACAAGTCCCGTTTTGCGCCTTAATTCTTTAAGCTTCTTTTTGTCGGTCTTTTTTCCCTTGGAAAGGTCGATATCCCCGACGACGAGTTTTCCGTCCTGAACGGGAATAAGTGCGTCTATATGTTGAATAAACGTAGATTTTCCGCTCCCCGTATGCCCTATTATTCCGAAAAACGAGCCTTCGGGAACGGTTAAGGAAACGTCGGAAAGCGCAAGCGTTTTATTTTTCGTTTTTTTACCGTATTCGAAATTTAAATGTTCGCAAGTGATTTGCATAATTCCTCCGAAAGGGCTTCGGCGTTTAAAATACCCGAAGAAAGCGGAACGCCCGCCATGCGCAGTTTTTCAGCTATGAGCGCGGGGCGCGGAAGCTCGAGTCCGCATTCTCGAAGTTCGGTTTTACGTGCAAACACCTCTTCGGGCTTGCCTTGAATGCGGATTTTCCCGCCGTCAAGAACGTAAACGTAATCCGCTTCGGCGGCCTCGTCCATATAATGAGTTATATCGATAACGGTCATACCCTTTTCTTTGTTAAGCATGCGCGCAACCGCCATAACTTCTTTTCTGCCCTTAGGGTCGAGCATCGAAGTGGATTCGTCCAGAATGAGGATCTCCGGACCTATCGCTATCGCGCCCGCGATCGCTACGCGCTGTTTCTGCCCGCCCGAAAGTTTTGCCGCTTCCGCATGCCTATATTTCTCCATATCCGTGGCTTTAAGCGCGAAATCTATCGCCGCGCCTATCTCTTCTCTTTTCATTCCGATGTTTTCGGGACCGAAAGCGATATCGTCCTCGACGATTGAAGCGATTTGCTGATTGTCGGGGTTTTGGAAAACCATTCCCGCTTTCTTTCGTATCTCGAAGAGATTTTTCTTATCCGACGTGTCCATTCCGAAAACGAACACCTTGCCCAACGTAGGTTTCAAAAGCCCGTTCACAAGCCTTGCGAGCGTGCTTTTCCCCGAACCGTTTCTGCCGAGAAGAGCTACGAACGAACCCTGTTCGACGGTGAAATCGAGATCGTTTAAGACTACCGTTTTTATTACTCTGCCGTTTTCCTCGTTCGAAGCGTAGAAAAAACGGACGTTTTGAAATTCTATAGCCTGCATACCTTATATTTTACCACAAATCGCGCTCAAAAAACAAGCATTTAAACCCCATATAGATTTTTTCACTCTTTTTTCTTTTGAAAACGACCCGTTATATGAATTTTTTTTCTAAAATACCCGCTAAACCTTTGACTTAGCAAGCGTATTGGGCTATAATATATAAGGTTAAGCTTTGCGCCTCGTCGGGCGCACGGTAAAAACGATACCATTATCATTATAAATTTTTATCACACGGAGGTTAAAATTTAATGAAAGTTATGACTATTGACGGTAACACCGCCGCGAGCCACGTTGCATACGCGTTCTCGGAAGTTGCGGCGATTTACCCGATCACTCCTTCCTCGCCCATGGCGGAAGTTGCGGACGAGTGGTCTACCGCCGGCAGAACGAATATGTTCGGTCAGAAACTCAAACTTGCGGAAATGCAGTCCGAAGCAGGCGCTGCAGGCGCAGTTCACGGTTCTCTTTCGGCAGGCGCTCTGACGGTTACCTACACCGCTTCTCAGGGTCTTCTCCTCATGATTCCGAATATGTACAAGATTGCGGGCGAACTTCTCCCCTGCGTATTCCACGTAAGCGCGAGAGCTTTAGCCGCTCATTCTCTTAACATTTTCGGCGATCATTCGGACGTTATGGCATGCCGTCAGACGGGTTTTGCGATGCTCGCGTCCAATTCCGTTCAGGAAGTTATGGATCTCGCTTTGGTCGCGCACCTTTCTACGCTTAAATCCAAAGTTCCGTTCCTTCACTTCTTCGACGGTTTCAGAACGAGCCACGAAGTTTCGAAAATCGAAGCAATCGACTATGAAGACATGAAGAAACTCGTTGACATGAAAGACATCGAGGACTTCAGAAAGAGAGCTTTGAACCCCGATCATCCCGTTCAGAAAGGTACCGCGCAAAACAGCGATACATACTTCCAGAACAGAGAAACGGCTAATAAGTATTATGAGGAAGTTCCCGCAATCGTTCAGAAGATGATGGATAAGGTTTCGGCTCTTACGGGCAGAAGCTATCACCTTTTCGATTACGTAGGCGCACCCGACGCGGAAAACGTTATCGTTATTATGGGCAGCGGCGCGGAAGCTATCGAAGAGACTATCGCAAAAATGAACAAGGAAGGACATAAAGTCGGCGTACTTAAAGTAAGACTTTACAGACCTTTCTATGCAAAAGCTTTCGTCAAGGCACTTCCGAAGACCGTTAAGAATATTGCGGTTCTGGACAGAACCAAGGAACCCGGCTCCCTCGGCGAACCTTTGTATCTCGACGTCGTTGCCGCTCTTGCCGAACTCGGCAAAAAGAAAATTAAGGTTTACGGCGGAAGATACGGCTTAGGTTCCAAAGAGTTCAACCCGTCCATGGTTTACGCCGTATATAAGAATCTCGAATCCGACAAACCGAAGAATCACTTCACTATCGGTATTTACGACGATATCACCAACACTTCGCTTGATTTCTCCGAGCAGTATAACGCGGCTCCCGAAGGAACTATCAGCTGTAAATTCTACGGCTTAGGTTCGGACGGTACGGTCGGCGCAAACAAGAACTCGATAAAGATCATCGGCGATCACACCGATATGTACGCTCAGGGTTATTTCTTCTACGACTCCAAGAAGTCGGGCGGCATAACCGTTTCTCACCTCCGTTTCGGTAAGACTCCCATTCAGTCGTCTTACCTTATAGACGCGGCGGACTTCATCGCTTGCTCGCAGCCTTCTTACGTAACCAGATACGATATGGTTACCGACCTTAAAGAGGGCGGAAAGTTCCTTCTGAACTGCGAATGGGACAACGAAAAAGACCTTGCCGCAAATCTTCCCGCATCGATGAAGCGTTTGCTTGCTAAAAAGCATGCTAAACTCTACGTTATCGACGCTATCAAGATCGCCGCTTCCATCGGTCTCGGCGGAAGAACGAACGCGATCATGCAGGCTGCTTTCTTCAAGATCAACCCCGAAATCATGCCTTACGCCGAAGCGGAAGACTGGATGAAGCAGTACGTTAAGAAATCTTACGGAAAGAAAGGCGACGCGGTTGTCAACATGAACTATGCCGCAATCGACAAAGCGTCTTCCGAACTTAAAGAAATCAAAGTTCCCGCAAGCTGGGCAGACGCTACCACGGGTGCGGAACCCGCTAAACTTGCGGACGATAAATACTTCCAGGAAGTTATTCATCCGATCATCGCGCTCCAGGGCGACAAACTTCCCTCCTCGGCATTCAACGCAGACGGAAGCGTTCCCACGGGAACTACGAGATTCGAAAAGAGAGGCGTTGCGGTCAAGATCCCCGCTTGGAACGCTGAAAATTGTATTCAGTGTAACCAATGCTCGTTCGTCTGCCCGCATGCTTGCATCCGTCCCGTTCTCGTTAAAGACGGTACGGAAGTTCCCGCAACGTTCGCTACGAAAGCGGCAATCGGTCTTAAGGGATATTCTTATAGAATGCAGGTAAGCCCGCTCGACTGTATGGGTTGCGGCGTTTGCGCTAACGTCTGCCCCACTAAGGAAGACAAGAAGGCTCTTACGATGATTCCGCTTGAAAAGGTTGTTAAGGAAGAATCCGAAAACTACGAATTCAGCGAGAAGCTTCCCGAAGTCGATACTTCGGTATTCAAGAAGAACACCGTTAAAGGTTCTCAGTTCTCTAAGCCCCTCTTCGAGTTCTCGGGCGCATGCGCAGGCTGCGGCGAAACTCCTTACATCAAGGTTATCACCCAGATGTTCGGCGACCGCATGATCATCGCGAACGCTACCGGTTGTTCGTCCATTTACGGCGGTTCGTCCCCGACGTGTCCTTACACCAAGAACAAGGAAGGAAGAGGTCCCGCTTGGGCTAACAGCTTGTTCGAAGACAACGCGGAATACGGCTTCGGCTTCCACCTTGCTTACTTCCAGAGAAGAGAGAAGCTTGCGGACGTTATGAGAAAGATTCTCGAACTCAACCTTCACGGAAGAGTCGGCGAGGCTTGCAAACTCTGGCTTGAAAACAAGAAGAGCGCGGAAGTTACGAGACGCGTTTACGACATTCTCGAAGCTGCTCTGCCCTCTGCCGTTAAGAACGCTAAGGGCGAACTTAAGGATCTCCTTAAAGAACTCAGCGGTATGCTCGATTGCGTAATCAAGAAGTCTATCTGGATTATCGGCGGCGACGGTTGGGCTTACGATATCGGCTACGGCGGACTCGACCACGTTCTCGCTCAGGGCGAAGACGTCAACGTACTCGTCGTAGACACCGAAGTTTACTCCAACACCGGCGGACAGGCAAGTAAGTCCACTCCTACGGGTTCGGTTGCTAAATTCGCTTCGGGCGGTAAGAGAGTCAAGAAGAAGGATCTCGGCATGATGGCTATGAGCTATGGTTACGTTTACGTTGCTCAGTGCGCTATGGGTTCCAACAAACAGCAGTTCCTCAACGCTATCACGGAAGCGGAAAGCTACGACGGACCGTCGCTCCTTATCTGCTATGCTCCTTGTATCAACCACGGTATCAACATGGCTAACTCGCAGACCGAAGAAAAGAAGGCTGTCGACGCAGGCTACTGGCACCTTTACAGATACAACCCCGAGAAGGTCGGAACGGACGTTACCCCATTCACTTTGGACAGCAAAGATCCTACCGAAAGCTATCAGACGTTCATTCTCGGCGAAAACCGTTATGCAACGCTTAAAAAGGCTCAGCCCGAACTTGCCGAAAAGCTCTTCGAGAGGGCTGAAGAAGAAAACACCGAAAGACTCGACAAATACAAAAAACTTGCAGGCAAAGAATAATTTTTAATTATTCAACCTGCACCATAAAAAAAAGAGCTATCGCAAGTTATGAGATTTTGTAACTTGCGATAGCTTTTTTCATAGATATATTAGGAATGTCAAGAAAAGTGTGTAAGCCAAATATTTTTCCCTTCCGAACACCGCCCGCATATCGATTTCAGACGGTATGCCCGTTTCAGGCCACATCCCGGTTTGCAATATGCAAGCATCCAATATAACAAAAAGACCTCGAAAATGAACAAAAACAGTTCACTTTTCAAGGTCCGTTCGGCAAAAATCAACGAGCAACCGTAAGCATTATAATTATATACATTACAAAAATTACGGCAAGCACGAAAAACATAGGCAACAACATCATTTTAACTGCCGCCCAGTAGGTTTTCCATTTTTCTTTGAAAGTCGAAGTCGATTTTGTCTTAGCCGCTTTGGCTATATACGACTGTTTTACTTCCGACATATCGCTTATAGA
>JAJWOJ010000105.1 GCA_021635425.1 Clostridiales bacterium
CTGTCTTTTTTGCTATTGGTGGGGGCGTAAACGGACTCGTAACGCGGCATAGCCCCGACACAAATTTTCCCAAAACTTCCAAATGCCGTCGTTCGTCAATTTGCCAAAAGGGCAAATTTTTGCCGTAGGACACCCGCTTGCGGGAAACGGCAAAGCCTCTACCGCCCCCACCATCTTTGTAGTACGAAAAAGCTACAAAACACAAAAAGCACAAGATTTAGTAGGTCTTGTGCTTTTTTGTTACTATATTTAGTGTTTTACGCACTTCGCGGAATATTTGAATTTAAGAGCTGCATTTTGACCTGTTTTTTGAAAAACAGGACTCGAACTGACGACCTTACTTTCTTTCATGTTGAATAAACAAAAATAATAGAAGAATACTCTCAAAAAGACTTGACAAATAAACATCGTTGGTTTATACTTATACTAACGAATGTTAGTTAGTGCAAGGTAAATATGAAACAAGAGGACACGAAAAAGAAAATTTTAGACAAAGCGTTAGAACTTTTTGCGACTCAGGGGTATGATTCCGTAAGCGTGGGTGAAATCGCGCAGGCGGTAGGAATAAAAGCGCCGTCGCTTTACAATCACTACCCAAGCAAACAGGCGATTTTCGACGCGATCGTAGAAGCAACGGCAAAGCAATACGAAGCCGATACAGATAAAGTGGATATTCACGTGCAGAATTCCGCGCAGGATATTCCCGTTTTTACCGAGATAACAGAGGAGGCTCTTTTTGAAAAAGTAAGGCAGATTTTCGAGTATTCTCTGCACAACGAAACTATAAGCCGCTTCCGTAAAATGATGACGATAGAGCAGTTCCGCTCGCCCGAACTTGCAGCGTTGTACTCGCGGCGTTACGTGGAACGTTTGGTTGAATATCATGCAGGTATTTTTCGCGCATTGATTTCGGCGGGCGAAATTATGGCTGCCGCCCCCGAAACTTTGTCCATGATGTACGTCGCGCCCGTGCTTACGCTGATAAGCGTGTGCGACCGTCAGCCCGAAAGGGAAGGCGAATGTTTGGATAAATTAAAACGGCATGTGTATTTGTTCTATAATATGGTTCACGGCGGAAAGTCGAACGGGGGCGAAAACGAATGAAAAAACCATTGACACAAAAACTGGGATTGCTCGGTATCGTCAGTTTTCTTTCTTACACGGCGGCAGTGATTTTCGCTCCGCTTGCATATCCCGGTTACGATTGGCTCTCGCAAGCCGTGAGCGATTTAAGCGCGGCAAACGCGCCTTCGCTTGCGCTATGGAATCAACTTACCGCGTTTTATAACGTGTGCGAAGTGGTCTGCGTAACGGTCGTTTGTATCGGAATAAGCGGGCAGAAAACAAAACTGCTTAGGACGGGAATTTATCTGTTTGCGGTTATGGAATGGATTTCCGCCGTAGGGTACAGAGCGTTTCCGCTTTCGGATAGTGGTTATGTAGGTGCGTTTCAGGACGTTATGCATATGGTGGTAACCGTTGCGGTAGTGCTTTTATCCATCGCGTCGCTTACGATCGTCATAATTGCGGGCGCAAAGAATAAAGATTGCCGTTCTTACGGCATTTGCGCCGCGGTTGCCCTTGTTATGATGCTCGTCGGGGCACTCGGAATGAAAATCGTGCCGACGGCATATTTCGGCGTTGTGGAACGCTTCAGCGTGTTTGCGGCGACGGGGTTCAATGCCGCACTCGGTATTCATCTTTTTTGCTCAAATACCGATAAAATCAATTATAAATTAAAGGAAAATAAACATGACAGAAAATAAAATTATCATAAGAAACGAAACAAACGAAGATTACAGAAAGGTGGAAAATTTAACCCGCGAGGCGTTTTGGAACGTTTATCGCCCCGGTTGTATGGAGCATTACGTTTTGCACTGCTATCGCGACGATCCCGCGTTCGTGCCGGAACTCGATTTTGTAATGGAACTGGACGGCGAACCTATCGGGCAGGTCATCTACGTGCGGTCGGAAATCGACTGCGACGACGGTAAAAAAGTGCCGATTATGACCTTCGGACCTATCGGCATTGCCCCGGAATATAAAAGACAGGGTTACGGAAAACGCTTGCTTGATTATTCCATGGAAAAAGCCAGGGAAATGGGCGTTGGCGCGCTTGCGATTACGGGCAATATTTTGTTTTACGGAAAGTCCGGGTTTGTCCCCGCAAAGACGAAAGGCGTGCGCTATGCGGACGACCCCGAGGCGGATTATTTTCTCATCAAAGAGTTGATTCCCGGTTTCCTTGATGGCATTTCCGGTACTTATAAAGACCCCGACGGGTATTTTGTTTGTGAAAATAACCCCGAAGCCTTTGAACGTTTTGAAGCGACGTTTCCGAAGAAGGAAAAGAAGAAACTGCCCGGACAGTTGTTCTGAGTGGGAGGATTATAATTATGATTGAGTCAAGATGTGGACTTAGGCGCAGCGAGTGTAGTTTTCGTGAAGCAATGGGTTGCAAAGGATGCGTGAATATGGATAAACCTTTTTGGGCGGATAGTTGTCCCGTTAAATCCTGTTGCGAAAAGAAAGGGTTACAACATTGCGGAGAATGTGAGGACTTTGTTTGTCCGCTGTTACATACTTTCGCTTACGATATGGAGCAAAGTGATAACGGCGCAAGAATCGAACAATGCAAAAAACGGGGTAAATAAAATGGCTTCGAGTAAAGAATTTCTCCGGTTTATTCTGGAGCAGTTATCCGATTTAGACGATATTTCATACAGACCCATGATGGGGGAATATATTATCTATTATCGCGGTAAAATCATCGGCGGAATATACGACGACAGATTGCTCGTGAAGAAAACGAAATCGGCGTTGAAACTTATGCCGACCGCCGTTTGCGGTGTCCCGTATGAGGGAGCGAAAGAAATGCTGCTTGTAGAGGAAACGGACGATAGAGATTTTCTTATAAAGCTGTTTAAAGCGATGTACGACGAATTGCCGCTTCCCCAAAAAAGAACAATGAAGTAAAAGAGAAACTGTGTTCAAGAAAAGAGGAGGCAATATGAAAAGTAAAATTTATCCCCGTCCGCACGATAAGCAGATTGTTTATCTGAAAGACGTCATAACAAAAGATAATATAGAAGTCGGCGACTACACGATTTACAATGACTTCGTACACGACCCGCGCGATTTTGAGAAGAATAACGTTTTATATCATTATCCCGTTAACAGCGACAAACTGAAAATCGGTAAATTCTGTTCTATAGCATGTGGGGCGAAATTTTTGTTCACGAGTGGCAATCATTCGCTGAAATCTTTGTCAACCTATACATTCCCGATTTTTTTCGACGAGTGGGGGCTTGACGCGAAGAATATCCGCGACGCGTGGGACAATAAAGGCGATATAGTAATCGGGAACGACGTGTGGATAGGTTACGAAGCGGTAATTATGTCCGGTGTTAAAATAGGCGACGGCGCGATTATAGGCACGCGCGCGGTTGTAACCAAAGACGTTCCACCTTACACCATAGTAGGCGGAGTACCCGCTAAACCGATACGTAGAAGGTTTGACGATGAAACGATAGAAAAACTTCTGGCTTTGCGTTGGTGGGACTGGGACGATGAAAAAATAAAACGAAATATTTCCGCTATTCAGTCGGGGAATATTGCCGCTTTGGAGGCGGCGGAATGAAACCGACTAATATAAATCTTGAAAACATTTTTGCGCCGTACAGAGCGCAGAAACTTACAGAGGCTGATATTCCAGATATTTTGGACGTGTATTCGGAAAATACGGAATATTTTATGCATTGTCCTCCGAGTCCGACCCGCGAAACGGTAAAAGAAGATCTGGTCGCTTTACCTCCGAAAAAAGAAGCTACAGACAAATATTTTATCGGTATTTTTGACGATAATTGTCTTGTTGCGGTTATGGATCTGATTGACCGATATCCGGATAACCAAACTGCTTTTATCGGACTTCTAATGGTATCGAAAAGTTACCAAAGAAAAGGTATCGGAACTTATATTACAAAAGCATTGTCGCAGACGCTCGGGGCGGATGGATACTCGCGTATCAAATTGGGGTACGTTAAAACCAATTTGTCTGCTCGAAGTTTTTGGCTTAAACAGGGATTTCATCCAACGGGGATAGAATCGGTGAGAGAGCATTATACGGTTATCGAAGCAGAAAAAAGACTATAGTTATAGGAGCAAATGCAGATGAATGAAAGACCGGAGCTAAATAAAGAACTTGATGCAATCACTTTCCGCAACTTTTATTATCTGAAACAGGAGTTAATTGATTTTTGCCGTGAAAACGGACTGCCGACTTCGGGCGATAAAATAGAGTTGACAGACAGAATCGCGACGTTTCTCGATACAGGAAAGGCGCCCGCGGCGAAAAAATCAAAAAGAAAGGCGGCAAATATTTCTTTAATTACCGATGAAACGGCGATAGAAGAAAATATCGTTTTTTCCGAAAAGCACAGGGATTTTTTCAAGGAAAAAATAGGGAAGAGTTTTTCGTTTATTTAAAAACAAAAATAGTGCAAGTATATGATAGAAAAAGAACTGTTTGAACTTCTGCAGCAGCAGTATTCGCCAATTATAAGCAACATAATAAACTCAGATGTCGAGTTTTATAGAACAAACCAAACAATTCGATGGAAATTTGGCTATGATGAAAGAGTTGCAATTTTTGCATGCTGTGACAGAAAAACTAATATTGTTACCGTAAATATTGCGGCTGTTGATTTCTCTTTCCAGCAAAACGAACCGTTACATATTGAATATTTTCTTCTACACGAAATACGTCATATCTATCAACATTTAGAAATCGCGGATTATCGAAAAGATCCGAAGAAGTGTAATAATGCAGAGTTGGCAAAGAAGTGGTCGGAGGAAGAGAATAACTATGTAACCGCTTTGAATAAAGAAGGTAAAGAGAATATGGGCTATTTCTTGCAAGATATGGAGATGGATGCCTTTGCGTATGCTTATGCCGTAATGATGTACAAGTACGGTGAAGTTAAATATCTTTATGTCCCCAAAGCGTATCAGAACAATGAATTTGATAGAATAGTGAATGAATGGCAGGTGGCATTCAAAAATGAGGGGCTGTAAACGGGAATGATAGTGTAGCTATTTCGTATGTGATAGCCAATAGCAAAAAAAGACAGGCAATCGCCTGTCTTTTTTGCTATTGGTGGGGGCGTAAACGGACTCGTAACGCGGCATAGCCCTGACACAGATTTTCCGAAAACCTTCAAATGCCGTCGTTCGTCAATTTGCCCGAAGGGCGAATTTTTGCCGTAGGACTCCCGCTTGCGGGAAACGGCAAAGCCTCTACCGCCCCTTGTTTTGGCACTACGAATAAATATGTAAATTTACAGCAAAATCGCCTGTCTTTTTTGCTATAATCAAATATGGAAAATAATTCGAATAAAAATTTTTGCTGTTTTGCTTGACAAAGGGAAATATATATGATATCATAAAGATATCAAAATAATTCCAAAGGAGAGGAATATGGAAGAAAAAATTTTAGAAGGCAAAAAGCATGGCATGCGCAACCTGATAATTGGTATCGCGCTTATGATTGTGGGAATCGTGGGCTTAGTTGGCGGCGGAACTACTATTGAAGCGGGCGGTTTCATTGGTGGTCCGATTATTATTGTCGGCTCTATACTTTTTTTGATTATCCCTTTATTTTTGTTTGCGGGGCTCAGAGTTTTAAAGCCTCAGGAAGCATTGGTTCTCACCCTTTTCGGCAAATACATAGGTACGCTTAAAGGCGAAGGTTTTTATGCGGTTAATCCTTTCTGCTCGGCGGTCAACCCCGCTTCGGACACGAAGCTTAACCAAAGCGGAGACGTTAAAACCCTTACGCCCGCGGCGACCGTTAAAAGCGACGGCATTACGGTGAACGCCGGCGTCCCAAATAAGAAAATATCGCTTAAAATAATGACGCTTAACAACAATCGTCAGAAGATCAACGATTGTCTCGGCAATCCCGTCGAAATCGGTATCGCGGTTACGTGGAAAGTTGTGGATACGGCAAAAGCCGTGTTCTGCGTTGATAATTATAAGGAATATTTATCTCTTCAGTGCGACAGCGCGTTAAGAAACATCGTGAGAATTTACCCTTACGACGTTGCGCCTAACGTTGACACAACGGGCGACGGTCTGGCGGACGAGGGGAGCCTGAGAGGTTCGAGCGAAGTTGTTGCGGAGAGAATCAAGAAGGAAATACAGTCGAGAGTGGAAGCGGCGGGGCTTGAAATCGTGGAAGCGCGCATAACTTACCTTGCTTACGCTTCCGAAATCGCTGCGGTAATGCTTCAACGTCAGCAGGCATCGGCTGTTATCGACGCAAGAAAAATGATTGTAGACGGCGCCGTCGGAATGGTTGAAATGGCTCTTGACAGACTTAAAGAACACGGCACCATAGAGCTTGACGAAGAGAGAAAAGCGGCTATGGTTTCCAATTTGCTTGTAGTTCTTTGCGGCAATCGCGACGCTCAGCCTATAGTAAATTCGGGAAGTCTTTATTAAGATGAACGAAGGAAAGAAAAAGCAGATTCCGCTGAGAATAAGCGCGGAATTGTTCGACGAGCTTTCGCGGTGGGCGGAAAGCGATTTCAGATCTGTCAACGGACAGATCGAATATCTTCTCACCGAATGCGTAAAATCGCGCAAAAAAAGCGGCAGATACGTTCCGAAAGATATTTCGGATATCGATAATAAATAACTGCAACCGCCTTCCGATTTTTCGGAAGGCGGTTTTATCGTGTCATATTTCTGCGACGAAAGTTACACAATCAAAAATGTTCCCACTCGGCGGATTATATCTGCGTTCTGAGCTGAATCGGGACGAATGCCGTCGCCGCGACTTGTTGTTATTTTGCCCTGCTCAAAACGGCAAAGAGGGGCTTCCTCAGTTTTGAAATAAGATCGTAAAATACCGGTTAATCGACTTATAGCCTAATTTTTACATATTGATTCAGTTTTTAAAATTAGATTACGTTGCATTATTATCCGCACTTATTTTT
>JAJWOJ010000544.1 GCA_021635425.1 Clostridiales bacterium
AACTCGAAGAAGTTACCATACAATTCGATAAAGAACTTCTGAGCGATATATACGACAAATTCGGCACGGATATAGAGATACAACGGAAGTATGGCGGCGCATTGGAAACCACGCTTTCGGTTCAGGTAAGCAAAACGTTTTTCTTATGGGTTGTAGGCACTTTGGGGAAGGTAAAAATAATCGAGCCGAATAACGTAAAGGAAAGGTTCGACTCATTCGTAAAAGAAATAACAGACAATTATTGATATGGAAAGCGGTTCATTCGTGAGCCGCTTTTTTGTATATAAAATTTTTAATGTGTCGCTTAATCGGGACATATTGTTGTTGTAATCGATTTGTCTTTATGCTATAATTCAAACACGAAAATAATTTCGTCTTTTGGAGAAACGCCTATGAGAGCAAAGAATGAAGATACAAAGATAAGGATATATGAGTATATCAACGAATACATAAAAAACAATCGAGTAAGCCCGACAATAAACGAGATAGCCAAAAATGCGGGTTGCGCTGTATCGACCGCATATAAATTCTTGGAACGATTGAAAGACGAAGGTCTTATAGATACGGCAGGGCGAGGACGAATAACTTCTTCGGTAAATAATTGGGAAATGGGGTATGCTCCGATTCTCGGAATGGTTGCGTGCGGAAAACCGAAACTTGCGGTTGAAGATATTCAAGGGTATTTGCCGCTTAATATGGATTATTTCGGCAAAGGCGAATACTTTTTGTTGGTCGCAAGCGGAGAGTCTATGATAAACGCCGGTATAGACGATGGAGATTTAGTTCTTATACGCAAGCAAAGCACTTTTGAAAACGGACAGATAGCGGTAGTGCTTACGGAAAGCGATTGTTCGGACGAAAGTATGGCAACTTTGAAAAGAGTGTATAGGGATGATAAGAACAAGCGGTTTCGCTTGCATCCCGAAAATGATAATATGAAAGATTTTTATGCCGAGCATATAGACGTAATCGGTATAGCCGTAAAGGTAATCAAAGACGTGATATAACAGCCGATTTTCCCTTTTTCGGCTTTTATATATAATAACGAACGCAAAATTCAGCCCAGAAGATTTTGTGTTCCGAGGTATAACGCCGTGGCTTACTTTGGTATAGGAATTCCCGACCGTATCGTAGGTTTGTCAAAT
>JAJWOJ010000106.1 GCA_021635425.1 Clostridiales bacterium
CCCTTTCATAAGTCCGCGAGAATTCCTTGGGCAAATTCAATAACAAAATAATTCGCGGTGACGGGATTTCCCCCAATTTAGCTACGGACTTACAAACAAAGCAGGAACAATATAAATTGCTCCTGCTTTGTTTGTTCCGCCGAGTGGGAAGGCTTCCTTATAATAAGGCTTCCTTATAATATAATAATATAATATTATAAATTATCTTATGTCGGGGGTGCCGTTGAATTTCTGGCGGCGGCACCATATTTTCATTACGAGTTTGTGGGGGAGCAGTTTTGCGCCGAGCTTCTGGAAATTGTTCGTTCCGCCGTAAACGGAAATATCTTTGCCTTTGGCGTTGTCTTTTATCGCCTTTGCGACGACCTTTTTCGCGTCGTACATAACGCCGTAATTTATAACCACGGCTTTTTCGGTTTTCACGATGGCGCGGTCGAAAAATTCGGTTTTCGTCCAGTAGGGGCAAACGGCCGTGGCTGTGATGTTTTTATATCCGAGTTCGACGTTCAAAGCCCTTGTGTACGAGAGTACGAAAGCCTTTGTTGCGGCATATATATTTATATAAGGAATAGGCTGAAAGCCCGCGCAACTTGCGATATTGATAATTTTTCCGCCTTTTGAAATGTGCGGGAGGGTTGCGTCAACCATTCCGACAACGGCTTTAACGTTAAGATCGATCATATTCTGATTAACTTCGGGCGAAATGTTTTCGTAATGGTCGAATTTTCCGTAACCCGAGCAGTTGACGAGCATTTTAACATCGGGCGTTTCGTCTTCGAGCATTTTTTTGTACGTTTCTATATTTTTAACGTCCGAAAGGTCGAGCGAAACGGGTCTTACGGGTGTTTTCAGGATTTTTTTCAGCTCTTCGAGCCTGTCGAGCCGCCTTGCAATTGCCCATATTTCGTCCGCGCCGCCGATTTTATCGAGTTGAACGGCGAATTCTTTGCCTATTCCGCTGCTTGCGCCCGTGATTACGATGATTTTTTTCATATTGTCCCTCCGTGTCGGGGAAAAATAACCCCGCTGTATATTTTAAATAACTTCGCCTCGCGTTTAAATTTATTTAACCTTTATTCAACCCGAAATTTTGCCGTCCTCAGAAATATCAACCGTTCTGTCGGCTTTTCCGTTCCAGGTGAAAATTTTAAGCGAAACGCCGCCGTTTTTGCAAAATCCGCGCAAGTTTTCGGCTATTTTTTCGTTTCCCGCGGTGTACCAGATCAAAAGTTCGTCGAGATTTTTAAAATCCGAACCGACGGTATTTCTCGAGCCGCCGAACAAACTTTTGCCGCTTAAGAAAAATTCCGCCGCGCAAAGCTCGTTTTTTAAAAATTTTTCCGCATGACATACTATCCCGTCGAGGTCGTCCTTTTGAAATCTTGCCGATTGAAAAGTGAATTCCATAACGTTTTCGTTTTCGCCGAAAGTTATAACGAGATTGTTGTCTGAATACGGATTTTTTATGCCTATAAATTCCGTGCCGCGGTAATTATAGATTTCCGCGCCGTATTTTTTAAGTTTTTCTTCGATATATTCTATGTTTTTCTTATCCATGGCTGTATTATAACACATCTCATAAAAAATGTAAAACAAAAAAATTTAAAACTTTGTAAATAAAGTTACATAAAACGCTTGACAAATTACAAACCAAGTGATACAATGTTGTCGAAAACAGCAAAGCCGAAAGAGGTCGGTCGAAATAAGACCGAGTTTAAACACAATCGCTTGCGGCTAAGAGGTGAGAGAAAAATGGAGAAATCGATGTACAGCGTTATTTTAAGAGACGATCTCGTAGAGGAGCTTGACGGAGTTGCGTTCAGAAACGGAGTTAGCAGATCTGTCATGCTCAATAAAATTCTCGCAGAGTATCTCGACGTCGAAACGCCCGAAGCTCAGATAGAGAAGGCTCTCGAAAAGGCGGGGCAGATGATAAGGGCTGTGAACGGACTGAGATTTATAAATAATGCGTCGCTTGCGATGGCGCAGGTGCAAAGCGCGTTGTGTTACAGATACAATCCGACGCTCCGTTATCAGATCGAATTATTCCCCGCGGGAGATTTGGGACAGCTTAAAATTTCGCTAAGATCTCAGAACAAGGAACTGCTTAAAATAATGGAAAGCTTTTACGCTCTGTTTATTTCTCTCGAGAAGAAATACGTCGGCGAAAGGCAATACTTTTATGAAGACGGAAAATTCGTAAGGGTGTTTGTCCGCCCCGAAAACGTGAGCGCGGAAGAGGCGGGCGAAGGCGTTTCGGACTACATCAGAATGTTCGATTCGTGCCTTAAAACTTATTTTTCAAACCTTTCGGACAGCCCCGATAGGGCAACCGAAACCGAATATTTGCAAAATCTTAAAAAGAGGAAGGTGATATTATGAATATGCAGAATATGACGCAAAAATCAATCGAAGCTATCAACGAAGCCGTTAATCTCGCAAAAGAATACGGCTCTGCGGAGGTTTCCGAGGAGCATGTTCTCTCTGCGCTTTTAAACGACGATGGCGGGCTTGCTTCTCAGCTTTTCAAGCGTATGGGCGTTGACGTCGAAAGTTTAAAAAACGGCGTTAATCGGCTTATAGACGGACTTAACAAGTCTAATACCAGCTCGGGAGAGACGATGTCGAGGAGCCTTTCGGACGCATTTTCATCGGCTGAGAGAAAGGCTAAAGAGATGCACGACGATTTTGTTTCCGTCGAGCATATCATATACGGAATGATCGATAAACCCTCCGACGGGCTTAAAGGGCTTTTCCGCAGCTTCAACATAACGTCGAACGGATTTTTCAAAGCTCTTTCGGAAATAAGAGGAAACGCGCGCGTAACGAGCGATAATCCCGAAGAGACTTACGACGTGCTTAACAAATACGGCACGGAGCTTGTAGAAAAAGCAAAAAGCGGTAAGCTCGACCCGGTTATCGGGCGTGACGACGAGATAAGAAACGTCATCCGTATTCTTTCGAGAAAAACCAAAAACAACCCCGTGCTTATAGGTGAAGCGGGCGTCGGTAAAACGGCTATCGCGGAAGGGCTTGCAATAAGAATAATGAAAGGCGACGTGCCTGAAAACCTTAAGGACAGAAAGCTTTTCTCCCTCGATATCGGCGCGCTTATCGCGGGCGCGAAATTCAGAGGCGAGTTTGAGGAAAGGCTTAAAGCCGTGTTGAACGAGGTGAGAAAGAGCGAAGGTAAAATCATTCTTTTCATCGATGAACTTCATACGATAGTCGGCGCGGGTAAGTCCGACGGCGCGATGGACGCGGGCAACCTCTTGAAGCCCATGCTTGCAAGGGGCGAGCTTCACTGCATCGGCGCGACTACTTTGGACGAATACAGAAAATATATCGAAAAAGACCCCGCTTTGGAGCGTAGATTCCAGCCCGTTATGGTCAACGAACCTACCGTCGAAGATACCATCGCGATTTTAAGAGGACTGAAAGAAAGATACGAGGTTTTCCACGGCGTTAAAATTCAGGATAACGCGCTTGTTTCGGCGGCTGTTCTTTCCAACAGATATATAACCGACAGATTTTTGCCCGATAAGGCAATCGACCTTATCGACGAAGCCTGTGCGATGATAAAAACCGAAATGAACTCCATGCCGTCCGAAATGGAAGACGTTTCGAGAAAGATAATGAAGCTCGAAATAGAGGAGACTTCGCTTAAAAAAGAGACTGACGAACTCTCTAAAAAGCGTCTTGCGGATATCAGAGAGGAGCTTGCCTCTCTTCGCGAAAAGTATTCGGCGATGAACGCAAAACTCCTCAACGAAAAGGCGAATATCAACAAAGTTCAGAAACTCAGAGAGGAAATCGAATCGCTCGGCGCGGAAATCGACAGAGCGGAGAGGTCTTACGACCTTAACAAAGCCGCGGAACTTCGTTACGGCAAACTTCCCGCACTCAAAAAGGAACTCGCCGAAGCGGAAGCTAAAACCCAGAGCGACGAGGACGGGCTTTTGCACGACAAAGTTACCGAAGAGGACGTTGCGAGAATCATAAGCAGATGGACGGGTATTCCCGTTTCGAAGATGCTGGAAAGCGAGCGCGAAAAGCTTTTAAAGCTCGAAGATATTCTTCATGAAAGGGTCGTCGGGCAGGACGAAGCGGTAAAGAGCGTTGCGGAAGCGATTCTTCGTTCGAGAGCGGGCATTGCCGACGAAAATCGACCTATAGGCTCGTTTTTGTTCTTAGGACCTACGGGCGTAGGTAAAACCGAACTCGCAAAAACTCTTGCCCGCGCGCTTTTCGACGACGAGAAGAATATGGTGAGAATCGATATGAGCGAGTATATGGAGAAATTCTCGGTCTCCCGTCTTATCGGCGCTCCCCCGGGATACGTTGGGTTCGAGGACGGCGGTCAGCTTACCGAAGCGGTGAGAAGAAAACCGTACTCCGTAGTTTTGTTCGATGAAATCGAAAAGGCTCATCCCGACGTGTTCAATATTCTTTTGCAGGTTCTCGACGACGGCAGAATCACCGATTCGCAAGGTCGTACCGTAGACTTTAAAAATACGGTTATCATCCTTACGTCCAACCTCGGTTCGTCGATAATTCTCGACGGAATAGGCGAAGACGGCGAAATCAAGGATTCGGCGAAAGAAGAAGTTACAATGCTTCTGAAAAAGTCTTTCCGTCCCGAGTTTTTGAACAGACTCGACGAAATAGTATTCTATAAACCGCTTACGAGAAACGAAATCGGCAAGATTATCGATTTGTTCCTTAAAGGGCTTTCCGACAGACTTAAAGAGAAGAATATTTCCCTTCTTGTCACCGAAGCCGCAAAGGATTATATCGTTAAAAACGGTTACGACCCCGTTTACGGCGCAAGACCTTTGAAGAGATATATCTCGCACACCGTCGAGACTATCCTTGCGAAGAAGATAATCGCCAACTATTTCGAACCCGGCGACACCGCCGTGGTCGATTATGACGGCGACGACCTCACCGTTTACAAGCAGAAAGGATAATTAAAAACGGAGCGTTCCGTGCGTAAAAAATGCGGCGCGTATTGCAATTTTCAATTTGCAATACGCGCCGTTTCCGTTTTATAAAATATTATTTTCTTTCGTCTATTCTGTAGGTGGGGACTATATCGCGGACGAGATATTTCATTCTGTCCGTTTCGGAATACGCCGCCTCGTAAAGTTCGTTCAAAGTAGTCCAGAAACTTGCTTCGTCAAACTTTAACGGCTGAGCGATATTGATAAGTCCGTTCGGTGTTTTTTGCATTCCCTCTTCGTCCATGAGCCTTTCCTCAAAGAGTTTTTCGCCCGGGCGAAGCCCCGTGCATTCGATTTTGATATCGACGTTGGGAGTATATCCCGAAAGCTTGATGAGGTTATACGCAAGGTCGTAAATTCTTACGGGTTCGCCCATGTCGAGAACGAAAATCTGTCCGTCCTTAGCGTATGCGCCCGCTTGCAGAACAAGGGATACCGCTTCGGGAATGGTCATGAAATATCTTATTATATCCTTATGTGTAACGGTTACCGGCCCGCCTTCCTTGATTTGTTTTTTGAACAACGGGATAACCGAACCGTTGGAACCCAACACGTTTCCGAAGCGCACCGCAACGAATTTGGTTTTGCTGTGTCTGCCGAACGCCTGAATTATCATTTCGCAGATACGTTTTGTCGCGCCCATTACGTTGGTGGGGTTAACGGCTTTGTCCGTGGAAATCTGCACGAACGTTTCAACGCCGTACTGATCGGCAAAGCGTGCCACGTTGAACGTGCCGAACACGTTGTTTTTAACGGCTTCGTTGGGGCTTGTTTCCATAAGCGGAACGTGTTTATGCGCCGCGGCGTGGAACACTATCTCTGGGCGATAGGTTTCGAAAACGCTTTTTATTTTGCCGATGTCTCTCACGCTCGCAATAAGCGTCAAGAGATTTAAATCGTGATGTTTGCGCTTGAGTTCCTGTTCGATGTCGTATGCGTTGTTCTCGTAAATATCGAGAATAATAAGTTTTTTGGGGTTGTGCGAAGCAATCTGGCGGCAAAGCTCGCTTCCTATCGAGCCGCCTCCGCCCGTGACGAGAACGACTTTGTCTTCTATGTAACCGATAATCGCGTTGATGTCTACGGTTACGGGGTCGCGCCCTAAAAGGTCCTGAATATCGACTTCGCGCATGTTGGAAACGGAAACCTGTCCGTCCGCAAGCTGATAAAGCCCCGGGAGAATTTTAACGGGGCATCCCGCGTCGTTGCATCTCGTTATTATCTTGCTCAGCCTCGATTTATCTATCGACGGCATCGTTACGTGAATTTCGTCGACGTCGTATTTTTTTGCAAATTTTTTGATTTCGTAAGTAGTGCCGACAACCTTGATTCCGCCTATCGTGTTGCCGATTTTATCCACGTCGTCGTCGATGATGCAGACGGGGATATATCCCGATTTGTCCGAGCTTTGCATTTCGGCTATAAGCGTCGCGCCCGCCTTTCCCGCGCCGACTATCATGGCTCTTTTCTTTTGTTTGCGCGATCTGGCGACAAGGAAGTGGCAGGTTATGGCTATTCTCTTATAGAATCTCGTCATTCCCGCAAAGACGAATATAAACGCCGTGTAAACCGCGCAGGTGGTGAAACCGATTTTGTCACGACCTATTATCGCGACGTAAATTATGTTAAAAAACAAAATCGACGCGCTTGCGATGAAAAGCCGCAGAGCGTCAACGATGCTGACGGAACTGAATATCACCGAATAAAGCCCCGCGATTTTGAAAATGAGTATTCCGATAATCACGTTGCCTATAAACCAGGCAAGAATTGTCGGGTCGAAGGTTTCGGGAAAAGCGTTTCTGCTGAAATAATACGCAAAAAAAAGCGATATCAGCATAAATATCGCGTCGATGCATGCAAGAATGATTTTTTTAAAATAGTCGTGTTTTCTGTTTTTCATGTTTAACCCTGTAAAAATCCCGCCGCTTTTGCGGCTTTATCCTCTGAAAAAGTGCCGTAAATCAAGCACGTTAATAT
>JAJWOJ010000107.1 GCA_021635425.1 Clostridiales bacterium
GCACAAGACCGATTTAAAAAGATATCTGAACGCCAATAGATACGTTTACATAATGATGCTTCCCGTTATCGCATGGTTCGGCATTTTTTGTTACTGGCCGATAACGTGGATACGGATGGCTTTTTACGATTACAGCCTGACAAACGGCTTTAAGGGAAGTCAATTTATACTTTTCAACAATTTTCTCGATTTTTTCGAGGGCGATTTTTTTCATCTTCTCGGGAACACTCTTGCGATAAACCTTCTCGCGCTCGTGTTTTTATTCCCCGCGGCGATAGTGCTTGCGCTCGCTTTCAACGAGGTGAGAAACAAAACTTACAAGAAAACCCTTTCTATAATAAGTTATCTTCCTCACTTTTTGTCTACGGCGGCGCTCGTCGGGTTTATAACTTCCTTTCTCGATCCCGACAGCGGGCTTGTCGGGCAGATCTGCAAATTACTTAATATCCCCTACGTCAATTCGCTTTTATATAAGGCGTCGGCATTCCGCGGGATACAGGTCGTGTCGGGTATATGGCAAACGGTAGGCTGGAATTCGATAATATACAGCGCCGCGCTCACCTCCGTAGATCCGTGTTTATACGAGGCTGCGGAAATCGACGGGGCGGGAAAATGGGACGAAATTTTCAACGTAACTCTTCCGTCGATACTTCCCACGATAGTAATAATGCTTATTATGCAGATAGGCGCGATAATGGGCAGCAACTTCGAGAAGATTTATCTTATGCAAAACAACGGCAACCTTGAAAAATCCGAAGTTATCGCAACTTACGTTTATAAAGTCGCGTTCAACGAGTATAAATACGGGCTTTCGACGGCGGTCGGACTTTTTAATTCGCTGGTTGCGCTCGTGCTTGTAACGATAGCGAACGTTTTCAGCAAAAAGCTTGCCGAAACGTCGCTCTGGTAACCACGGATTCGGACAATCGTTTGCGGTTAAAGGTGTAATATGGAAAGAAGAAAAATTAAAAGAAGCATAGGCTCGCATGTCGGTTATGCCGTGCTTTTAACGATATTGACCATTCTTGCGGTTACGATAATCTATCCGTTTATAAACATGGCGGCGATATCCCTTTCGGAGACGTCCGCCGTCAGAAGCGGTTCGATAACGCTGTTGCCGCAGATATTTAAAAACGGGAGATATCGCGTCGGCGTAACGTGGGAAGCTTACAGGCTCGTAGCTTCTAACAAAGCCGTTTATATAGGATATTTCAATACGATAAAAGTCTGTCTGATAACGTGCGTTTTGTCGCTTCTTCTCACGAGTTTTGCGGCGTACCCCATGGCTTTTTCCGACATAAAGTTCAAAAAGCTCTACACGCAGTTCGTCGTGATAACGATGTGGTTTTCGGCGGGGACAGTGCCTAATTACATGGTGATAAAACAGCTGCATCTTATCGACAGCCATTGGTCGCTTATCCTCTGCACGCTTTTAAGCGCGTATAATATCATTATCATGCGAGGTTTTTTCTACGGAATCCCGAAATCGATAGTCGAATCCGCCAAACTCGACGGCGCGAACGATTTCACGATTTTGTTCCGTATGATTCTGCCGAATTCCGGACCGATACTCGCAACGATAGGATTATGGATAGTCGTAGGGCAGTGGAATCAGTATCAGAATCCCCTTTTATATATCGAATCGCCCGGAAAGAGAGTTTTGCAGCAGGTTCTCGCAACCGTCGTCAACTCGACAAGTTCGGCGGATTTCGATATCAGCGGCAGCAATCTCAGTATTGAGCAGGTCAGAAACGCCGCGCTTATGTTCACAATGTTGCCGATAATAATAGCTTTTCCGTTTTTCCAGAAATTTCTTATTTCGGGAACGATGACGGGAGCGGTGAAAGAATAAATAAAAAACGGAAAAATCCGTAAACGGAGGAAAGTAATGAAAAAAAGAACTCTGATAAAAGGCTTGACCGCCGTATTATCGCTTGTAACCGCATTTTCTGTTTTCGCGGGTTGTCGCGTGAATCCCGGAAACAAACAATCGGAAAGAAGAGAAAGAACGCCGAGAAGCTCTTACGAGCAGGATTACGGCTACGACTTCAATTCGAGAGAAACTCTTACCATAAAGATTCTTGCCCCGATAAACGAAAAAAAATTCAGCAGAGAGGATAACCTTATTCCGCAGATAGAGGCGGCAACGAACACCAAGCTCGATATCGAGTTTGTTTCCGAAGAAGCTTTTGCGGACAGGCTCGTAACCTCGCTCGGAAGAGACGATACGCCCGAGCTTTTCTGCCGCGTTCCCAACCGTCAGGCGCTCATAAGAGACGGAGCGGCTTTCCCGCTTTACGATCTTCTTATGCAGTACGCGCCGAACTATATGGATACGGTGGAAAGTTATAACGATCCCAACATGCTTCTCGAACTTACCGACGTGGCGACGTTTGAAATTTATTCGATGATGAATATCCGCGAACCTGAGTGTCAGCTTTCTTTCCTTATAAGAAAAGACTGGCTCGACGCGCTTAATCTCGACGTTCCGAACACGTGGGACGAATTTCTGAACGTTCTTCGCAAGTTCAAAACGGGCGACCCCAACGGTAACGGCAAAGCAGACGAAATTCCGTTCTCCGTTCAGGATATAACGAATATGAGATACGCTTTCGGTATCGACACGAGATATTATTTCGCGATGGACGGCGACGATTACGTACCTACGGTATATCATTCTCAGTATAAAAACTATCTCGAATCTCTTCAGGAACTTTATGCGGAAGGGCTTCTGGATAACCGTTATTTCGAGCGCGGTTACAGCGGTTTGCAGAACATAATGGCTAACAACACGCTCGGTTGTACCGTTTATTTTTCGGAATACGCGAAACTTTCCACCGAGGACTTGCGTAAAAACGGCGTGGCGAAGGGAACGTGGGTAGGCATTCAGCCGATAAAAGGTCCGGACGGCGAAAGCGGCGTTCAGAGCGCGGGCGGATTTGAAAACAACTTTATGATTTCGTCCAAGGTAAGCAAGGACAAAGCCCGCGAAATTGTTCGTTTTATGAACTGGTTCTACACCAAAGACGGCATAAATCTTATGAACTACGGTATCGACGGCGTTCATAACACGGTTAACGAGGACGGAACCCGTACGGTCAAAGCGGAATATGCAAACTTTACCGCGGCTCGTAAAGCGGGTATGCTTTTCGAATCGTTCAACTATCGTTTTTCGAAAGAAGCTTACCTTCAATACGTGTTCAACGGCAACTCCGTAGATTCTCTCAACGAAACGGATAAGCTTTTCTACGACGCTTTGGGTCTCGGCGATAAAAACGGCGCAGGAAGATATAATTTCATCAAGAATTGTTTCTGTCTTTACACGAACGAATGGACGAAAAATTCCACAACGCTCGAAAAGGCGATGAACCAATTCGAAGAAAAAGCCATCGCGGGCGTGTATTACGGCGAAAGCCTTACAAAAGAACTCGAAAGCCTTAAAACGAAATATAAAACGACTTACGACGAAGCGAAATCTGCTTACAATGAATTGAAAAAATAACGATTTTATGAAAGGAACCGAAGCTTATCGCTTAAAAAACGGAATATTATACATAAACGGCAAAGCAAAATTCGGGATAGGCAATCATTATTATCCGTCCTATCACCCGAAAAAAGTTCCCGTACCCGAAAACGGCGACAGACTCGGCGAGATGAAACAGGATCTCGCCGAGATGAAAGCCGCGCACGTCAACATCGTGCGAACGGCGGCGATAGGTAATTTCACGCTCGGCGAGAAAGGCTACGAGGGAAGTTTCCCTTTGGGCAAGGCTATCGCCGAGGAAACGGGAAAGCTTGGAATGGCTCTCGCCGTACGTCTGAACGGTTACGATAACGGGCTGAACGAATATCCGAACGAAAAAATGACCGATGAAAACGGTAAACCGTTAAAATCCGACTGGTCGCAGTTTATAACAAACTGCGTTTGCCACGACGGAGCGAAAAAAGATAACGAAAAGGTTACCGAAATAGGCGCGGAGTTTTTCGGCGGCTACGAAAACGTAGTCGGATTTCAGATTTTCAACGAGCCTGCGTTTCCGAATAACGGGTTTTACGATTACAATCCGCATATGATCGTACAATACGGGAAAGAACTCGAAAAAAAAGGGAAAAGCGGAGCGGACTTAAATCCGCCGCGCCGCCGCCCTACTTATGAGGAATCTCCCGAAAAATGGATCGACTGGCGGCTGTTTAACACCGAAAAGTTCAACGATTATCTTAATTTTCTGGCGGGTGCGGCTAAAAAAATCAAACCTGCCGCCGAGACGTTTACCTGTATGACGAGTTGTCCCGTGCAGACAGGCAGCAGCATGCGCGGAGCCGATTATTTCAGGGTTGCCGAAAAAATGGATATTGTCGGCATAACCCTTTATCTCGAATGCAAAGGCGCGTTTTATTACGAGCATTCCCGCATTATGGATTACGCCGAGAGTGCGGCAGCCGCTTTCGGAAAACATTTCTGGTTGATAGAATACGACGCGAGAACGGATATGTCGGCAAGAGATTTCGAAGTTGAAACCTATGCCGCCGTCGGTAGCGGAGCAAAGGGAATAATGTACTATCAATGGCGCGGCGATTACGTTTTTGACGATTCTCCCGAGCCGAACGGTTTCGGAATCGTGTATAACGACCGCACGCCGACGAAAAAATACTCTTCCGCCATAAAAATGCACGATATGATTTATCGGTTAAGCGATAAAATCGTGTCGAAAGAGAGAGTGAGGCAGGGCATAGGGATTCTTCACAGCGAACGTGCCAACGCCTATTACGACGCCGTGTGCAACGGCGATAATAAAAACGCGTGGAGCGGGTGCGAGTCGAATATTTTTTCGGCTATGAGCATTTACAGAAACTTCAAGCGTCGGTTTGTTTCGCTTTGCGCGGTAAGGGCAAGCGAACTCGATAAATTGCCGTTCAAGTTAAACGCGTTGATTATTCCCGCCGAAAAAGGACTTTCAGACAAGGAAATAAGCGAAATAGAACAATTCCGCAAGGCGGGCGGCGAAGTGTTTTATTACGACGCGTATCTCGACGCGTTCAAACCTTTCGGGTTTTGCGATAAGTGGATTGAAGCTTATGAAATAGCCGATTTGTACGCGGTTAAAATAGCTTCCGTCGAAGATAAAAAAGTCGATCTGAAATTTTTGCAGGACGATGACGAGTATGCCGTTTCGGTTATAGATTTTGCCGAAAACGAACGTGAAATAACCGACCTCGAAATAACTTTTCTTGTCGGAATAAAAGGCGAAACCTGCCTTATGGTAAGCGGCGACGAAAGCGTGGAACTGCCTGTTTTTCTTTGCGGAGACAAAAAGAAAACGGTTGTGCCGAAGCTGAAAAACGGCGCGGTAATTTTTGCGAAAAAGGGGTAATGCGATATGTCGAAGTTTGTGACGTTCAGTTTTGACGACGGGGTAAGTCAGGATATTCCTTTCGTTAAGGAATTGAACAAATACGGATTTAAAGCGACTTTCAATATAAATACGGGCATACAAACCCGCGCGAACGGCTGGGTAAACGAGGGCGTGGAAATTCATCGTATGAATATCAAAGGGCTTAAAGAGCTGTATGCGGGACACGAAGTGGCTTCGCACAGCCTTACCCATCCCTTTTTGGAAAAACTCGACGAAGAAACGATATATAACGAATTATATTACGATAAGAAAAACATCGAAGAAATATTCGACAGCGAAGTTGCGGGCATGGCGTACCCTTACGGCACTTACGACGACAGGGTGATAAAAATCGCCCGCGACTTAGGCATAAAATATGCGAGAACGGCAGGCACGAGCATGAATTTTTCCGTTGGCGGAGATTTGATGAAATACAAAGGTACCTGTCATTTTTCCAATACCGAAATATTAAATCTGATAGATAAATTCGACGCTCTTCCCGAAAGCGAAGAAAGGCAGGTTCTCTATATATGGGGGCATACTTACGAGTTCGACGTGCTGAAAAAATGGGGACTTTTATCCGAAATTCTCGAAAGGCTTAAAAGTGTTAAAGCCGAATTCGTCACGAACAGAGACGCTTTCGGACTATAAAAAACGTCCCTTTGAAGGGACGAAAAATCAGTTTTTATAGAATTTATTCATGCTTCTGCGATAGTCGTTCGGCGTGATTTTAACTTCGCGCTTGAAAATCGCGTTAAAGTATGACTGCGAACTGAAACCGCAATTTATAACTATGTCGGTTATCGTCGTGTCGCTTTCGAGCAGCATCTTTTTTGCGGCGTTTATCTTTTGTTTTACGATATACTGATGAGGCGTGATGCCCGTAACCTGCGTAAACAGCTTATGAAAATAATTCGGGCTTAAAAACACGTGATTTGCCACGTCTTTAAGCTGAATGTTGAGGTTGTAGTTTTTCATAATAAACTTTTTCGCTTCCGTAATGGCTTTTGAAGCGTTGGCGTTTACGAATTTCTGTTTTTCGTAAAAATCGCGGTTTTCGGCAAGCCTGAAAACGATTTCGTTTATATGTCCGGTTATCCGCAGTTCGGCGTAGGCGTTGTCGGACGATTGGGCGGGATATTTTAACAACGAGAAAAAACGGTCGAGAAAAACTTTTGCGCCGAAAGCCTGCATCTGAGACGGCAGAGAATCGAGAATTTCTTTGATTCGCCCGTCGTTTACCGAAATGTACAGGTAATAGCACTTGAACGGATTTACGGAATATCTTACGTCTCCGGGTTTGCAGATAATGAGCGAATATTGTTCGATATCATGCTTATTGCCGTTTATATAGGTCGTGCCGGACTTTGAAAGATACAATTCTATTTCGTAGTGCTGGCAAACTCTCGGCGGAGTGGTGGTGACTTTTTTGTGTATCCATTCCGACTGAACGGAGTCGAAATATCCGGCGTCTATATAATCGAAACGAGACAAAATTTCCATATATTCTCCGTGAAAATAATATTTCAACAAATTTACT
>JAJWOJ010000002.1 GCA_021635425.1 Clostridiales bacterium
GCACTTGTCTGTATTGTATCATATATATGCATGAAAGTCAATCGGCATTAAAAAAAACGAAAAAAATTTACGCGGAAAGTTATGCCGGCCAAGACCGAGGTTCGTATTGTTCTTGGCTGGCATACGAGGAGTTACGATTATGAAACACGATTTAAGTAAATCAAAAATCACGGCGCTTGCCTTTGGTTGCGCGTTGTGCCTTGCGCTTATGCTCGGCATTGCTTTTTTCGTCAGTCCGCAAACGGCTCGCGCCGAAGCGACGACGATCGACACGCTCGAGGTGGCGTTCAAAAAAGCGGACGTCGGCGACAGCCTTTCCGCCGCGTTTGAATTCGAGGACGAAGCGAAAAGAACGCTCAAAGTGCCGAGCGGCGCAAATTATACGGCAACGCTCTTATTCGTATCAAAAAACGGGCAAGCGAAAACGTTGTGGGAAAAAGACAAGGCGTCGCTTCCGTGGAGCAACGTTGAAAATCAGCTTATCGAGCAGAACGTTGCCTATTGCATCCGCGTTCGTTTTGAGCTTAAAGAAAACTATAAACTGCCCAAGGACGTTAACGCATTGAAAAGGAAGCTTAAAGTTTTCGGAGCGGAGCTTGGCAAAGGTAAAGACGTGGAGCTTTGGGACTGTGCCGGACAATTCTCCGATTTAACCGCAGTAGATATGGACTTCATTATTTCGAGAGGTCTGACGTACATAGGGTATCGGCAAATTATATCTCCCAAAATCGACGAAGAAGTAACGGGCAAAATAGGCACGTTGTACACCGGCACGGGTATATGGCTCAGAGGCGCGCCCGGTCCTTACGCTTATACGGTGAAAGACGCTCCCGTCGGCACGGAATTGGATAAGCACAATGGCTTTAACGACGACGAATCTACCTGCTATTATAAGATAATCGCCAAAAACGCGATGGACGGCGGAACGATGTATATAACCGTAACGGCGGCGAACGGGCAGACTTGCGATATTCCCGTTACGATTGCTTCGGTATCGGGCGGACACGAGCATACGTGGGTTGAAAAAATCGAGAAGATAGATTTTGAGCGTCACGGCTACACAAAATGCTCTGACCCCGCTTGCCCCGGCGTTGCCACTGCTTTTGACAAAGGTTCGCGGTATGGAAGCCACGAGTTCTATTCGGGCTGTAACGCAAAGTGCAAAACATGCGGCGACCTCGGCAACCCGGATGCAAAACATAATTTTACCGCCGCGCCCGACGAAACCGACGACGTTAGCCATGTGTTTAAATGCGCTTGCGGCGAAGTTAAAAAAGGCGAAAGCGGTAATATAATAAAGGAAAAACACAGCGGCGGCGTTCAGACGTGTTTAAGCGGCGCAAAGTGCGACGTGTGCGGAGCGGAATATCTTGCCGCTACGGGGCATAAGTACGAATTCAGACCGTTCAGAAACAACGACGGTACTTATACGCACCTCGGATTCTGTAAATATTGCGGAAATGAAGACCCCGATCTGAGACATTCTCCGAAAGGCGGCGCGGCGACCTGTCAGAAGCGTGCAAAGTGCGATTATATGTATAACGGCGACGTCTGCGGTTGTGAATACGGCGATTTCAAAGCGCATAATTTCGTGGGAGGAGTCTGTATCGAGTGTTCTTCCGACGAATATGTCAGAAAAGTCGTAATCGACGTACCCGAGTTTTATGAAGGAATGGCATACACCCCGTTGTTTTATCCGAACGTTATCGAAGGCAACGTCATTCCCCGCGAGCTTTTTTGTTACAAGGCGTCTTACGATCGCGACGGGTGGGACACGTTGTGCAACGCCGGTGATAGCGACGAAGTGTTTATTACAAACAACAGCGTAATGTATTACGCTTTCAAGCCGCACACGACCTGCAAATTCCCCGCAAACGTCGAGGATATCGAAGTAAGCGTGACAAACGGCGAAGTATTAAGCAAAAATATAAGAGAAAGCGACGGGAATCTGATTGTATTGGTGTTATTGCGCGTTGAAAACGCGGTGCAATCGCTCGACATAGAAGTTTCTCAACCGCTTGCGGGCAATCTTCCCGAAACGCTGAAAATCACCGAGAAAAACGGATATGAGGTGACGATAGACCAAAGCAGTATCGGTCCGTTGATTGAAGGTTTGTTTTATATAGGCGTTCCGTGCGAAGTCAAATTTACGGTCAAAGCACCCGACGGAAAGGTTTTCCCGGGCATGAAACCGTGGAATATCGACAGATGGCTTTGCGATTTCAATATTACGGGCGGCACTTTTATGAATTGTACGCAAAGCGCGGATCTGACGGAATTGACGTTTACCGTACAAACGCTTAGAGCAACCGATTGTCTGCACGAAACCGTGACGATGAAAGCGGCGGGAAAATTTGCAACCTGTACCGAAGACGGAGTGCAGGATAAATATGCCTGCGAGGGCTGCGGAAAAGAATTTTTCGACGCTGCCTGCACTCGCGAGTGGAACGATCATGATTCGAAAATACCCGCGACGGGGCATACGTTCGAATCGGTCTATACCGTTGAAAAGGACTCGCATTATTTTAAATGCAAGAACTGCGACGAGAAAAAAGACGAAGCCCCGCACGATTTCGGCTCGCTTATCGGGCAAACAGATCCCACCTGCATGCAAAGCGGCGTAAAGGCGCATTATGAATGTTCGGCTTGTAAAAAACTCGCGGACGAAAACAAGCAGGAAACCACACCGGAAGATCTTAAGTTGCCCGTTAATCCCGTAGGACACAGTTATGATTTCTGGAAGGAAGAAGTGGCTGCAACGGAAGAAAACAACGGCGAAAAAGCCCACAAGGATTGCAAGCTCTGCGGAAAGCATTTTGACGCGAACGATAAAGAAATGACGGGTTTTGACCTTATAATTCCCAAAATCGGTTCTTATAAAGTGGTTATCGACGATGACAATAAGATTTACGAAGGCGGAAAAACCGTAAGCGCGGTTGCAAAAGCACCCGAAGAAGGCAAAGTGTTCAAGGGCTGGAAAGACGCAAGCGGAAATATCGTCAGCACGGAAATGAATTACACCTTTAAGGTGACAGGCGAAACAACGCTCACCGCAGTGTATGAGGATAAGCCCGCAGGCGGCGACGAAATCAACCCCGTTCCCGAGAAAAAAGGACTTTCGGGCGGAGCGATTGCCGGTATCGTAACAGGTTCGGCGGCGGTTGCGGGGCTTGGCGGATTTTCAATCTTCTGGTTTGCCGTGAAGAAAAAGAGTTTTGCCGACTTAATCGCGGCAATCAAAGGAACATCGAAAAACAAGTAACCGTAAAAACGGCAAAAACCCCGCCTATAAGTCGATTATCGGCATAAAACGGCAGAAAAACAGCATCACAACGTTTAAAATTAAAAACGCAAATCACAACATTTTAAAATCGCAAATTTTCGGCGATCGAAACAAATCATTTAAATCAAAAAGGAGAAAAATCATGAAAAAAAAGTTATTTGTTGCAATTATGGCATTGGTAACGGTAATCGTTCTTTGCGCCGCTTGCGGTAAGAGCGGAAAAAATAATTATTCTGTCGCCGAAAAAGAATATACGATAACCTTCGACAGCAAAGGCGGCAGTGCGGTGCAACCCGTTAAGGCAAACGCGGGCGCGGCTATCACGGCTCCCGCCGCTCCCACCAAAGACGGCTTTGTTTTTGCGGGCTGGTACGAAAGTGCGGACGGAGGAGTAACGCTTTCCGACGCGGAATTCGCTTTTGCGTATATGCCTGCAAGGGCGTTCACGCTTTACGCAAAGTGGGCTACTGCCGACATCAAAGGCAAGACTTTCAATAAAGTTGACGCAACCGTCGAGTGGGAGTCCGAAACCGTCAAGCAAGCGCTCCTTACAGAAATGGAAATGACGGAGGAGCAGTTTATGCAAATTCATAAGGTATCAAAAATTACGCTCGTTTTTGCGGCGGATAAAGATTCCGTGACGGTGACTTTTGATCAAACCCCTGGCGAAGAAGACGATAAAGGTAAAGGCATCGTAACGCTGTTGTACAGGATTAAAGGCTCTGCTATCGTGTTCTATGACAGCCAGGAAGATATGGAACAAGAAATCCCCGCTCACGAAATGGGTTTGTTTGTAGGTTCGACGTTTGAGTTGTCCGCAGATAAAACGACCATTATACAGAGCAATATCCAACCGGGAATGGGAACGATTAAATACAAGTATAGCGTTGCAGTAAAATAGACCTACAAAAGCGCAAGGTTTTTTTAAAAACGACAAAAACCCGCCTATAAGTCGATTATCGGCATAAAGCGGCAGGGTAAAGAATAATTTTGCAACACTTAAAAACACAAAACACAATTTTTTGAATCGCAAATTTCAGCCGCGGTTTGAAAGAATAAAAAGGAAAAGGAGACGCGAATATGGCTAACAAAACAAAACTATTATCGTTGTTTTTCGGACTTACGATGTGTCTTGCGCTTATGCTAGGCATTGTGTTTGCAAGCCCGACGAGTACGGTCTACGCAGAAGGCGCAACGTTTGAGTATATTGAAATCAAGGGCGATACGAACGTGAATTCAACCGACGGAACGTACACTTACACCGCGTCGGACAAAACGCTGATTCTCAACAATTACAACGGCGGGCAATTCCGGCTGAACGATGACGCGACGCTCGTTTTGCAAGGAAACAACGTCATAACGGTTAACGAAAACTCGCATTTTCCTAATGTACTCGGCGATAGGGTTCAGGGCGCTACGGGCGTTAAAGCCGATAAGGGTTTGACCATAACGGGAAGCGGAACGCTGACAATCAATGTCGATATAACCAAAGCCGAAGAAAGAGAACAAAAGATAATGGCTTATGGAATCACCGCTTCGGGAGATACCGGCAGCCTGACGATAAAAGACAACGTCAAAATTACGGTCAATATCAACGAGGGTGGCAGCGAGTACGGATATGCTATCAGCGCAGATCAAGATTTAAGCATTATCGAAAACGCGTCTGTCGATATTACCACGGTTAACCTTGCGGCATACTCTAATGATGGTAAGATCATTTTTTCCGGCACGGGCGAAAAAAAGATAAAAATAGACAGAACGATAAAGAACTGGGAAAATAAAACCGTTGAAGCCGTTTACGCGTCATCAGAGGACGTTGATATATCCGGCACGGGAAAGGTTCTTCTCGAGGCGGTTAACGGGAGAAAAATATACGCTATTTATGCGAGGGATAAATCAATCAGATTTCACGACAACGCAAACGTTGAAATCAAAGGTTTCGAGAATGGAATGCGCTCGTCGGACGGTATCGATATAAAAAACAGCAACGTAAAGATTTTTTCCACTCTTACAAATGCATATGCGTTTGGTATTGATTCAGGCGGGAACAGATTATTGATACAGGACAGCGCGGTTACCGTTGACGTATATTCGGCCTTTGTTGGCAGTTATGACTACACGTCACTTGAATTGCAGATATACGGCAACTCAACGGTATACGTTCAAAGCGCAAATCCCGCTATGTGTGACAACATCGGGAAAAACGTCAGAAAGCATTTCGCATTGTCCGAAGGCGGAAGTATTACTTTAAGAGCGTTAAGCGATAAACATACAAAGTTTTGGGCAGAACTCGGAGAGGGAACAAATCTGGAAGTCGGAAAAAAACTCGGACAGTCCGAAACAAATCCGACTTGGTTTGAATACGAGGCGTCACAAGTATATTTATATATGACGCGCTTTGTTTACGGCGATACGTCAAAGGCTTCCGCTACGATGAACGACGTTACGATAAAGGGACTTCGTGGCGAGGCAATGACTGATACGGACGTGAAAATAACGCTTACGGGCGATACGTTCAAGGCGATTGCAAAGGACGCCGACGTCACAACGTGGCTTAAGAATATGCCGAAAGGACTTGTCGCAAAGGCGAAGGCAGACGTTATGGCAGGCGCAACCGAAATGACGATAACGTTAAGCGGAACGCCTGAGGAAATAAGCGAGAAAATAATATGGCTTGAAATACCCGCGACCGCGTTTACCGCAACAAATTACGGTATGACGGCAGAGTTCAACCGCAATGCCAAGTATGAAATTATTTCAAGCACACCCGTTCCCATTCCGACGCCCGTATCGGGGCTTGTTTACAACGGCGAAAGGCAAGAAGGCGTACCTGCAACCGAAGCGTACACGGTCGAAAACGGATGGGGACAATCAGCGGGAACGTATCGGGCAAGGCTTCATCTGCAATACGGCTTTAAGTGGTCGGACGACACCACCGAAGATAAAATAGTGGAATGGTCGATTGCAAGAAAGGACGTTACAGTAATAATTAAACTGAACGAAACCGAGTATGAATATACGGGGCATGAAATTACGCCGGGTTTTTCTGTACAGATAGAAGAGCCGTTTGACATCGTATCGTCTTCGGAATATACCGTAACACTTAAAAACAACAAGGAAGTCGGCGAAAACACCGCTTCTATAACGATAAGCAACAAAGAGGGCGGCAACTATAACATTACGAATACCGTAACGGCATATTTCAGCATCGTAATACCCGTCAGAAATGCGCCCGAGGGACTGAAAGGCGTTGCCCCGACTACCGATGGCGGAAGCGACGGTAAAATTACGGGAACAACCGCCGATATGGAATATTCCACCGATACGGAGTTCACCTCGCCCCAAGATTGTGAGAACGGCGAAACAATAGGACTTGCCGAGGGCATCTATTACGTTCGCTACAAGGCAACCGCAACGGCAGAGCCGAGCCATTACGCAACCGTAAAAGTTATGGATAACACCGTTACCGTTACGGACGGCGCGGGTGAAACCACGACAAAATATAAGAGCGGAGATACTGTCACCGTAAAGGTCAACGTACCTATCGGCAAGCGGTTTGTCGAGTGGTCGTGTACCGGAATATCCCTTCCTGCCGCCGAGCTTGAAAAGGAAGAAATTACCTTCACGATGCCCGATAACAACGTTACGCTTACGGCAACGCTTGAGGATATTATTTACAACATAACGGTAACAAACGGAACGCCGAGCGCGCCTACGGCAAAATATCAAGAGGAAGTCACCGTAACGGCAAATGCTCCCGGTGCCGATGAGTATTTTGACAAGTGGGAAGTTACGGGACTTGACACCACGGGTATGGATTTGACCAAAACGGAAATCAAGTTCCAAATGCCTGCCGGCGACGTGACCTTTAAGGCAACCTACTTGAGAGTTACAAAGTACGGTATAGTTATTGTGGACGGCACGAAAGACAAAGAAGTTGCAAAAGCCGGTGAAACCGTGACTATAATCGCAAATCCTGCAAAGGAAGGCGAAGTCTTTGACAAATGGACTTGCGAAACGGCGGGCGTAATGATTGAGTTTGCAAGTGCGACAAGCAAAAAAACAACCTTTGTAATGCCTGCAAGCAACATTAAGATTCAAGCGCATTTTAGAGCTGTTGACTCCAAACCATCCGTTGAAATCAAAGTCGAAGGCGGAACGGGCGCAGGAACGTATAAACAAGGCGATGAAGTAACCGTAACGGCGGAAGATAAAGAAGGCAAAGTGTTCATGGGCTGGAAAGACGCAAGCGGAAATATCGTCAGCACGGAAATGAATTACACCTTTAAGGTAACGGGCGAAACAACGCTCACTGCCGTTTATGAGGATAAACCCGCAGGCGGCGGTGAAATCAACCCCGCTCCCGAGAAAAAAGGGCTTTCGGGCGGAGCGATTGCGGGTATCGTGGTCGGTTCGGTGGCGGTTGCAGGTATCGGCGGATTTGCAATTTTCTGGTTCGCTGTCAAGAAAAAGACTTTTGCCGACTTAATTGCGGCAATCAAAGGAACACCGAAAAACAAGTAACCACAAAAATGGCAAAAGCCCGCCTATAAGTCGATTATCGGCACAAAAACGGCGTAAATAAATTATGTAAAGCCTTATAAAAAGGCAAAAAATTATGTAAAGCCTTATAAAAAGGCAAAAAACAAGGTTTCGGAATCGCAAATCCAAAGGCGATTTAACAAACAAAATATAAGGAGGCAAAATTTATGAACAAAAAATTACTATGCGTCATATCCGCAATACTTGTCGCATTAAGCCTGTGCTTTTTTGCAAGTTGCAACGGTTGCAACGGCTGCGGCGGCAAAACGGGTGAACTGAAAAGCAGCATGGGGGCTACGCTTACGGGCGGAAACTTCGGAAAAAATGCCAAACTCATAACCGAAAAAGTGGAAATGACGGAAGAAACCGTCAAAAACACGATTGACAAACTGCCCCAAGAGTTTAAGTTGCTCGCCGACGAAAAAATGACGACAATCGACATTTCGGTAGAATCCGACGGAGTGAAGGTACAACCCGACGGAAAAGTCAAAGTATCCGTACCCGCGCCCATAGAAGGCGTCGAAGAATATCTGGTTTTCCACATCAAGAGCGAAAGCAACGTCGAACGGCTCGACTGCGAATTCAAAGACGGGAACGTTATTTTTGAAACGGACTCTTTCTCTCCTTTCGTTTTTCTTAACAACTCGGATAGTTCGGAACTCGTTATTAAGAATCCCGGTCCGTGCGAGGGAACGGTTGTCGTATCGTCTGAAATCGAATTTTTTTATGGGGTAGAGTATAGGGTAATTGACAAAATCTATTCCGGCGAAGAAAAGACAATCTATTCCAAAGCGGACAAAAAATTGAATCTTTCCGTTGAATGCGGATATGATTTTGTTCTTGGCGGCTGGTTTATGGAGAAAGACGGCAAAATCGAAAGCACTCCGTTTTCAACGGAAAGCCGCTTTGATTACGAAACCGTTGCGGGCAAAACGACGATAGTTTGCAAATTCGTAGCCGATCTTACCGATATGGAAAGCATATGGGCGTTCCCCGGCAGTTCAAACATGCCTAAGGGCTATTCGGACGGAAGAGCCGCCACGTCGGTATACATCAAACCCGGCAATCAGCTGGGAATCGACTTAAGCAAACTTATAATCAAGGGCAAAAAGGAAAAAAACTTCAGACAAGTGTACACGCTTCTTGCACCCGAACAATTCGTCGTTTCGGGGCTTGACGAGATCGATTATTCCAAAGAAGGCGAGTATCGCGTGGAATATAAGGTCAGAGTCAGCGACGAAAAAGAACTTACTCTTGTTATAACCGTTTATGTTTCCGAGAAGAACAGCGACATTATAGTTAGAGCCGGAGTAGGCGGACACTTCTATATGGAAGAAAAATATGACACCTACATCAAAAAACAGCTTATCTTCACCGATAAAGATCAGAAGTACAGCATTACCGCCGAACCCGCTCGCGATTTCGAATTCGACGGTTGGTACAGATGGTATGCCGGCGGCGTTCTCGGCGATCGTATCTCCGAAAATGCGACTTACGAAGTCGGCATGAGCGACTATGATTTAAGCATTATCGCTATGTTCAAAATCAAACCCGAAAAATCCAATCTCAAAACCGACGTTTATCAGTTGCATCACTGGATTGGCCAGTCGGGACTGCCTCGGGCAGGCAAAAACGGCTCAAAATACTTTGAAGCGCAGAGCGTATTGTATTACAAACCCGGCACGCCCAAAACCGACTTTTTGAGGCTGGACGTAAGAGGTCTTCGCCGTAAAGATAACCCGACCGACAACGACGTGTTTGAATACGTACAATTGTCCTTCGGCGATTATTCCATAGATTACGGCGGACTGGATTTCAATAAAGAAGGCCACTACCAAATAAAATACACTGTACATTTCAGCAGGATAAACAAAGCGATGGAAGATGTAGTATACAACGCTTTCATTGTGTACGTTTCGGAACGGTTTGCGCATCTTACCGTCGAATTTGGAGGCAAAGGCTCTATCGCAGAGAAAAACAATGAGTTTAACGAAATTAAGACGAGTAACGATCCCCTTGTTTTAAATTATTTCGCTCTCGGTAATACAAGAGTGTTGCAGGCAAAACCCGCCGAAGGATATAAATTCGCCGGTTGGTATTCTGTAGACGAAGAGGGTAACCTTTCCGAAGAACCCGTTTCGACGGAAACCGAATATGAGTTCACACAGAACGGCGTAGACGTGCATATCAAAGCCTTATTCGTTGAAGAAGTCAAGACGATCAAAGTAACCTGCGATGGGTTTGAATACGGATTCTTCCGTTACGACTTGTCGACCAAAAAACAAGCCGACCTTACGGGGCTTACCGTAACGACTAACAACGGCAACGTTCTTGACGCGTCCGAATACATTGTAGACGCAAGCAAAGTAGACTACACAAAGTCGGGCAATCATGAAATCGTAATTACTTACAAGTATGACAAGACCGTAAGTGCCACGCTCACGGTACACGTACCCCAAGCCCAAACGTATTCGTATCTGCTGGATAGAGACGGCACGCAGGGCGTGATACAGAAAGACGGCAAAGTCGTGGTAAAAGATCCCGACGGATACGAAGAAGAAGTCGACCTCGGCGGAACGCTCACACTGACGGCTGTACCCAATGAGGGATACAGATTTGCCGGTTGGTATATAGCCAACTCCAACTCCGGCTCCGATGAAAAACGCTTCTATTCGTCGAATGCTACCGAAACCTTTACGATAACCGATAACACCTATATTTACGCGCAGTTTGCCGAAATGGAAAGGGTTACCTTAACCGTTATCGCGGGCGAACACGGAAACATTTACAACAATAATATCGAAGGATATTCTCCCGCCGAAAAACAACTGCAATTTGTGGTTACCAAGGGTTCAAAGGTTAAAGTTTCTGCAAGCGGAGAAACCGTTTACTTCAAATTCCTCGGCTGGTACGACGGCGAAGGCGAAACCGCCGCGCTTATTTCCGACAAAGACGTCGCCGAGTTCACCGTAACCGAAGACGCTACCGTTTATGCGAGATTCGACTATGCGTTCTTCGTCTATGCGAGAATAGAAAGCGAAGGCGCGGGCAAGTTTGTAGGCGAAGGCGTTACCGAAGACGGCTTCTATGTCGGTGATCTGCCGAATAACGCAAGCGTTACCGTAGAAGTTAAACCCAACGCGGGCTATAAATTTATAGGCTGGTTCCCCGCCTCCGACAGCGCGGGTTACAATGCGGACGAGTTGCTTTCGACCGACCTTAAATATACCTTTACCGTAAGCGAAGAAACAGGCAACGTTAATCTGACCGCTATGTTCAGAGGCGCCGTTACCGAGATTAAACTCGATGACCTTAACGATTTCGGCTTCGATACCGACGAAAACGGCAATCCGAAAGAAGAATACGTGTTTAATCTTAACAGTGAACCTTGGGTTGATTTCGAACACATTCCCGTACTCGGAAAAGTCGGCGACAAATACGAGAGACTTTGCCACGGCTTGGAATACAGCGTTGAAAGCACGATCGGCGTCAGCGAAAACAACATGCTCGATACGAGCAAAGCCGGCACTTACACCGTTACTTACACCTATCTTGCCAACCCCGAGTTAAAAGCGGTAATCACTATCAGAATAGCGGAGCAATTCAGATTCCTTGCGCAGTGTCACGAGTATGATTACGGTTATATCACCGAAAACGGTCAGAAGGTCGATTTCGGCAACGGCAGACCGGTTGAAAAAGGAACGAAAATAACTCTTACTGCCGTCGAATACTATGGATATAAATTCCTCGGCTGGTATTTCTATAACGACGAGCAAGCCGAAACGCTTATATCCGAGAACGCGACTTATACCTTTACGGTAAACCGCGAGCTGTACGTTTTCGCTAAATTCGCCCAAAAAGAAATGTATAACTTTATCGCTTATTCAGCTCCTTATAACGGAGGGAATGTTACCGAAAACGGTAAGAAAGTCGAATTCGGCAACGGCAGAATGGTTGAAAAGGGAACGAAAATAACTCTTACCGCCGAGGCAAACGAAGGATTTACTTTCGTCGGCTGGTACAAATCCGATAACGATCAGAACGAAGAACTAATATCTGCGGACGCAACTTACACGTTCACCGTAACCGAAAGAACGTACGTGTACGCAAAGTTTGTCGAAAACTCGGGCAACTGAGCGCGGCAAAGCGGCAAAATAACCGCCCCGCAAACGGCGGATGAAAGCTGTTTTAACATAACGCAATAAGAATTGAAGCGGGTTATTTTACCCGCTTCAAGACTTAAACAAAAATAATAATACGAAGGGTTAATTTATGAAAAAATGGATTCTTTCACATAAAATATTGTCAATCGTCATTGCGTGCGTAATAGGCGCAGGCGCGGTGTGCGCCGTCGTATTGCCGATCGCTCTTTCTGATAAACATGAATTTTCCACAGATTGGACGACGGACGAAAGCTATCATTGGCACGAGTGTACCACGAAAAACCACACCGACGCAACGGAGAAACTTCCGCACGAGTTCAACGACGGAGTGGTCACAACCGAACCTACCGCTGAAAAGGAAGGCGTTAAAACCTTTACTTGCAAAACTTGCGGATACAGCTATACGCAAAAGATCGAAGCACTTCCGCACACTCATGAATATGATGCGAACGCGTGGGTGAACACCGACGAAAGCGGACACTATCGCCCGACGACCTGCGGACACGCGGACAAAACCAAGGACTTCGCAGAGCATATCTTTAACGAAGGGGAAGTTACCAAACCGGAAGGCTACGGAACAGTCGGCGAAAAGACCTACACCTGCACGGTGTGCGGGTTTAAACGAATCGCGGAAATTCCCGCTCTCGAAGCAAAGAACAACGTTATCTCGTTTGCCGACGATTTAGTCGTCGAAAAAACTTATGACGGTTTGGCGTTTATCGTCGATTCCGCGAAAGTCAGCCGTAAAGGCGACGGCGAAATTTCCGTTACTTACAAAGGCGAAGACGACGATGCGTTTTCCGCAACCGCCCCGACTAATGCCGGCGAATATACCGTGAAAGCAACCGTAAAAGGCACCGCGGAATGGAAAGGCGGCGAAATCACCGCAACTATCACGATCAACAAATGCGAGGTAACTTTGCCCGCAGGCGTTTTTGAAAGAAAACTCGGAGAAAACCTTGAAAGCGGAAAGTTCGGCTTGACGTGCATAGACGTCAAGGAAGTTACGAACAACGTCGTAGAATGGGTGACGATTTGCGCTCCCGAAACGTACTATACGATCGGCATACATACAATCGGCGCCGTCGCCCTGACCGTTGATAACGACAATTTCGAGCTTAAAAAAGGCGATTACGACGCGGTAAAATTTACCGTCTGGAACGCTCCCGATTGCTTCTATGCGGGGATTCAGGATGTGTTTTCCTTTTCCGGAAGAACCGAACTTGCAATCATAACAAAAATCGCTAACGGAACGTTGAAAAAAGGCGACCAACTTTTAGTCAATGAAATCGGCAAGATAATCACCGTGAAGAAAATCGAAAAGGGCAAAGGTACGTCGGCGACAGAGGTTGAAACGGCAACCGCGGGTGAAGAAGTAGGCTTGCTTATCGAAGGCGCAACAAAAGCCGAACTTAAACGCGGATATATGCTGTCCGAGCCGGATAAGATTATCGGTTATAGCAAGGTCACGGCAACAATAAGATTGTATACAAAAGACGAGGGCGGTCAGCACACCCCGATTGCTACGGGAATTAAACCGAACGTAGTTTTTGCCGACACGTTCGGCGACGCGGTAATCGGCGAAGTTGCCTTTCCGGAAGGCACCGATATGCTCATGCCCGGTGAAACGCTCGAAGGCGTTACAATCAACTTCCGGGGTGAAAAAGTCCCCGCGTTTGTCGGGCGCAGGTTCACACTTAAAGCGGGCGGAAAACGTATTGCCGAATGTATAGTAACCGCAGTTCCTCATGCGACAAGAGTCAGGAGCGGTTTTATGTTAAACGTCCCCGGCACCAACGTCATCGAGCCTATCGAACTTGGCGAAAAAACGTTTGCGGTCAACCTGAGCAGAAGTGATCTCGGCGAAATCCTTAAAAACGCCAAAGCCACCGATGAAATCGAAATAAAATTTATAAATAGCGGAAAGGACATCGCAAAATACACTCGCACTCCCGGCGCAGGCGAGGGGGTATACAATGAAGTCGGCGGTAAAATAGTCGGTTCATATCTCATTGTCGATTTTTATGGAAGTGCCGGATATAATCTGACCGATCATGAACGCCAATGGATTTTCACGGGCGAGGATATATACATCGGAATCGGCGCTTATACTAAGCCCGCTTCCGGTTCGGGAACCTGAGCGTTGGCGTACCGCAACGGATATGACAAAATAACATAAAAGTTATTATCTGATCAAAATAACGGATAAGCGGGCGGAAAAACCCGCTTGTCCGCGTCGTGTTCTATAAATATAAAGGAGAAATCAATTGAAGAAGAAAACATTTACTATTTTTGTTCTGGCGCTCGTTATGTCGCTTTTCTTTGCTGCGGCGGGCTGCGGGGACGACGTCGGCTCCGTAAACAAGCTGACCGCAGAAAACGGCGTTACCGCGGAAGGGACGTTTGAAAAAGATTTCGAGCTTAAAACCGAACGCTACGCCGCAGACAGCGAGCAGGGCAAGGCGGCGGTGGCGGCAATCGACAAGCCTTACGACGGCGCAAAGGTCGCCGTTTTCGACATTACCCTTACCAAGGGCGGCGAAAAAGCGCAACCGAGCGGCAAGGTCAAAATCACCATGCCTAAACCGTTCGAGTCTGACGGTTACGTCACTTATCACGTAAAGGACGATAACACGGCAGAGGAACTGAAAACCACAGTTGACGGCAACAATATATACTTTGAAACGACGGGTTTTTCGTATTTTGTCGTTACGGGCTTAGTAAATGCCGAACAACAGCATATACACACTTACGTCGAAAAAATTACCGATAGTAACCTTGTGGACAAAGCAACGTGCCAAAGAAAGGCTGTGTATCGGCTTGTTTGCAGTATTTGCGGCAGTTTTGGCAGAGAAACGTTTGAGTACGGCGAACTTGCCGATCACAACCTGCGCGAGGAAAAAGGATACGATCCGTGGTGCGAAAAAGACGGTCTTACTCACGGCAGACGTTGCATAAACCCGGGTTGTACTTATACCGAGCAGAAGCCGATACCCGCTATCGGACACGACATGGAGGACGTTGCCGCCAAAGAGCCGACTTGCACCGAAATCGGCTGGAAAGCATATAAGAGATGTTCGCATTATTGCGGAAAAATCGAAGGGTATGAGGAAATCCCCGCCACGGGGCATAATTTATCGATAACCGTTCCGCGCGTGGAGCCGACCTGCGAAAAATGGGGCAACGAGGAATATAAGAAATGCTCCAACGAGGGGTGCGATTACCACACCGAATATAAGGGTTTGCAAGCTTTAGGACACGACAGGGAATGGCACGACAGGTACGACGCAACCTGCACGGAAGACGGGTATTACAGAAGTTACTGGGTCTGTAAGCGCGAGGGTTGCGGTTACACTTCCAAGGAAGACAGGTATGTAGAGTCCGCATTAGGTCACCTCCTCAAACACTGCGACGCGAAACAAGCGGACTGCCTGCCCGGCTGGGAAGCGTACGACGAATGTCAGCGCGAGGGGTGCGACTATAACACCAAGGTGGAAATTCCCGCCAACGGCAAGCACAGTTACGTTTGCGACGTTTGTACCACGTGCGGAGAACTTAACCCCGTAAAATACACGCGCGATGGCGACTATATTTATTTCGGTTACTGGCCGCAAACCTTAGAGCGCGACGAGACCGTAGTTGCAAAACTCAACGAAATTGCAGGAAAGCCGCCCCTTCCGCGTGATAAGGAAAATCCTTATAATTGGGAAAGTCACGAGGGTACTACTTATATGTGGCAAAAAATCGTTATATATAACGGCACAAAATACCTCGGCGTTCAAATGAACGACTATCGCGCGTCGGGGGTTTATAGTCTGCGCAGCTACATCATGAAAAACGGATATTTCACGCTTGAAGTGTACTGGTTTAAGTATGAACCGATAAAGTGGAAAATCCTCACGACAAGCGGGAATTCTGCCTATATTATGAGCGATATCGCTTTGGATTCCTTTTCGATACAGCCCGACAGAAAGGGAGAGAATCGCGACGGCTTATATGCTTCGTACAACAATTCGACGGGTGTCCCGGACGGAACTTACGCCAACAACTGGGAATATTGTTTCCTGCGCAGGTGGCTCAACGAAACCTTCTATAACGAGGTGTTCAACAAATTGCAAAAGGAAATCATACAGACCACGCACCTCGACAACACCGCGAGAAGTAGCAATCCGAACGACTACCCGAAGTATTACGGCTACGGGGAAAAAGCAGGAAAAAACAAGTTTGCAGACCAATGCAAAAATACGGACGATAAGATCTTTTTGTTGTCTTTAAGAGATATTACCACCACGGCGTACGGATTTAATAAGGACGTATTAGCAGAAGATCCCGCAAGAAACCTGCAAGCAACCGATTTTGCCAAATTACACGGTGCGCCGATGAATACCAACGATAAAAAATACGTTACCTGGTACACTCGTTCGCCCGCTCCCGCCAACGGCAATCAGGGATATGCCACCTTCGTTCTTGACAGACATGCAAAAGGCGCCATAGATAGTATCGATTTGGCGCCCGACGGAGGCGTAGTCCCTGCGCTTTGGATAACCCTTTAAACCGAAAAATCTTAGCGTTGCCGATTTTGACTGCGGTGTGGTGAGTTATTTAAAACGTGCAAAATATTTCACGCAGTTTTCACTTAAAACAGTTGACATTTGGTTTGCTATGCGGTAAGATAAGCATGCAGATAGGCGAGGGGCTTATTCGCGAAACAAAAAATGAATACGGCAAAACCGTCGTGAGGCGGTGACGCAAAGCCAAGGAACTTTTTTAATTAAGGAAGTGCGCCCGGTTGCAATTTGTACCGTATAGGTACGTTTTGCAATCGGGTTTTATTTTTCTTCGGGAAAAGAAAGTGCGCCCGGTTGCAATTTGTACCTTACAGGTATGTTTTGCAATCGGTTTTTTATTTCTTTTTAAAAAAAAACCTTAAAGTTGCGATAAGTTGCCAAAGCCGAATAACGGCGGGCGACGAATCAGATTAAGGCTCGGCGATGAATTCGATTTTTGTTTTACGGGGAAAGCGGTGAGCCGAATTGTAAAAATAAGAAATAATTTATGGAGGTTCTCAAAATGAGACAAACACAAAACACACAGAAAAAAGATAACAGAAAATCTATTTTCGTTATCGCACTCCTGCTTCTTCTCGTAGCGGTAATCGGCTTCGGCGGCTACACCTTATCTAAGTATGTAACCAAAAAGTCCGAAACGGGCAGCGCAAGCGTAGCTAAATGGGGTTACACCATTGACGTTAAAGCAGACAAGTTGTTCGGAACAGACTACAAGTTTGTAGACACTACCAGCGTTGTTACCGATGCCGGTGCGGGAGTTACCGTTAAATCGAGCGACGTAAATAACAGAGTTGCTCCCGGAACTACCGGTCATATGACTTTCGAAGTTAACGGAACCGCAGAAGTTCTTTCTCAGATTAAGATTTCGATAGCAGATGCCGGTTTCAGCGATGTAGTTCTTAAGTACACCGAAGGTGAAGATACTGATGTTAAGACTTATGCTCCCGTAAAGTGGACTCTTAAAAAAGAGGGCGCAACAGCGGCTCTTGTTGACGGAAAGACCCTTACGGACGTAAAAGCAGCGCTTGCAAAGTTGTATAAAACTGAAGAGGGAAAAGACGTTGCCACTGCCGTTAATACCGAAATCAACGATAAATACACTCTTTCCTGGGCTTGGGCTTTCGAAACCGGAGCTAATGACAACGAAAAAGCTTTAAACAATGAACTTGACACCCTTCTCGGCATGATTGCTCACGATAATAGCGTTACTGCTAACGGAAACTATAAGAAAGCAGCAGGCACCAGCACCGAAATCAAATTCACTCTTGATATCTCTGTTGTTCAGCTTCAGAAGGAAAACGCATAATCGATTAACGAAATGATAAACAGGCGGGGGTGAACCGCCGGGAGTTGTACATATGCAAATAAACCAACAATATACAAGCGAGCCTGTCAAAGGCTTTGTAAAACCGCTTTTATTCGGCAAAAAAGTTGTCGATTTAGACGGCGCGGCGTTGTGTTTTTTGCGGAACGGAAAACTGTACGACTTGAATCATGTTTGTTTCGCCTCGTGTGAGCGCGTCGATTCCGACAAAGCCTCGGAAACCGACGCGTTCGCAACGGACGGAAAGTATTTGTATGATAACGGGGTTAAAGTCGGAAAGATAAAAGACGGATTTTTTCTGTTGATTTTAATCCTTCTGGCATTACTTCTTGCTTCGACGGTTTCGCTTGTGTTCTTCGTAAAAGGGAGTCACGACCCGATTATCCCCGAATTAACGGTTGTCGATACCAACGGCGAGTGGGGAACGGCGAGCGAGATAAACGTGTTCGGAAACAGAACGATAAAGCCGGGCGATAAGGGAAATTACATGTTCATGATAAATAACCCGAACGCCGCGGATATAGAATGTACGGTTAAATTTACGATAAATTACGAAAACGGCACGACCTTGCCGCCTATAAATTACGCGGTTGTTTCGGAAGGGAAAACGTTGGAAACTTCCGGAATCGAAACCGAAAACGGCTTTATGACGGCGGGCGTGATAATAAATAGAAAAAGTTTCCGCTCGATAATTCTCGAATGGGATTGGAAATTCGACGGAGACGATAAGACGGATACAAACGTCGGCGTAATCGGCGGAAAGTATACGATAACGATAGAAATATCCGCGGAAGAGGCGACAACGCCTGCGAAAAAATAAAACAGCGGATTAAAAAAATAAAACGGCGGAATTTAAAAAATAAAACCGCGGAATAAAACAAATCTTCGGGAGGAGAGGAAATGGAAAAAACTGAAAATAAAAAAATATCGGCAGAAAGCATTCTCTCTTCGCTTTGGAGAATTTTGCTCGGAGCGATCATCGCAATACTCGTGTTGGTCGCGGGGACGCTTGCTTACGACAAATTCGTTAAAAAATCACCGATACCGTCCATATTCGGGAAGTCGCTTCTTATAATAGCAACCCCGTCCATGACAGGGTCGATAGAAGCGGGCGACGCGATAATCATTACGAAAAGCGACAGCTATGCGGTGGGCGACGTAATAACTTACTTCCCCGCGGGCGAAACGTCTTCCGTGACGCACAGAATAGTTCGGATAGAGGGCGATAAACATTACGCCAAGGGCGACGCGAACAACAGCGAAGACCCCGATCCGATTTTCGCTTCGCAGATAGCCGGCAAAATGGTGGGGCATATACCTAAAATAGGAATCGTGATCGAGTGGCTCAGAACGTGGCAGGGCATAGCGTTTATGCTTGCCGTGGGCGCGGTTATAGTGGCTCTCGTTATGGTTGCGGGTAAGCCCGACGAAGAATACGCGGAAACGAGCGAGGAAATTTCGGGAGCGGGCGGCGAAGCTGCGGAAGCGTATGCGGGAACAGCCGTGAAAAAAGCGGAAACCGCAACCCCGCGCGACGAGGCGGAAACCCGCGAAGACGAGTCGGCGGCGGAGAAAGACGGTGACCGATAAGAAGAAAAAAGTAAAACTTCTGCCGATAATATTCATTCTGATAGCGATAATATGCGCCGTGGGCGGAACGACAACGTTCGCTAAGTTTTACGGCGATTACGAAAAGAGAAACGAAACGGCTAAAATCGCGGACGCGGTTATGAAAATCGAAGTAAATTCGGTGTACAGAACCGATTCGCAAGGCAGTAAAGTTTCGGCAATCTTCAATAAAAACGCCACCACGGTCACCCTTTACGATATCGAACCCGAGGACGAAATAGAATATTATTTCACGGTTACGGGTGTTGACGGAAAAAGAGTGAACGAAGTGAGCATGAACGTGGTTCTGACCGTTGCGGTAAGGCTTGAAACGATAGCCGTGGACGCGGGCGGAAACGGAACCAAAAACGTCGATTACTTCGCGGGCTGGAAGCAATACGCTCCCGCCGACGGCGTTAAGGACGGCGGGCATTTAAGAGTATATCACGGTTCCGAAACGGACACCGGGCAGGACATTCGTCCTTCGGGAACGGGAATATCGGAAGTAGACTATAAGGGTAACAGCTTGCTTGTCACGGAGTCCGCCGACGGAATAACAAACAAAACGGGCTTTGTCATGAAAGCGGACGACGACGAGAAGGAATATTCTTATCATTTAAAATTTACGGTACCCAGACAGAATTCGGAAAAAGAAAATTATGCGGGCGCAAGAGTGTATTTCGAAATACAGGCGGTTGCCGAACAAGCGAGGGACGTATAAATAAAACAAACGGTAAAATCTGATTTTAAATTAAATAAAAAAACAAAATAAGGGGGCGATCGGATGCGTAAACGCGTTGGTAAAAAGTTAATAATTCTTTTTGCGGCGTTGTGCATTCTGGTCGCCTTTGCTTGCGTTTCGGTTTCGAAATTCGTTTTAAGCGACAGAAAAGAACTTGTCGGAGTTTACACCGATTTCGTTTTGTCGCACGACGGCGACGGACAAACCGCCGTTATAAAAACAGATAAAGACGGCGGAATTACGGGGTATATAGCCATCAGGGTTTCCAATTTTACACAAGAAAAGGTGTCCAAACGAAACGTAAGATTTTCGCTTCGCGAGCCTGAGGCGGAAGAGCTTAAGCTCGGTTACGTTTCTGACGCCTGGGGCGCAAAGCATACGCTCACTGCGGAAAGCAAGTATTACGAGGTTTCGATCGTCGACGAAAACGACGAAGAACTCACCGCAACGAGCAACGCAACGCTTTTAAAGGCAAACGTGAGAAATTCTAGTTCGCTTCTTCTCAAAATAAGGAGGAAGGCAACTGCCGACAAGGAGATGCCGAGCGAAGGAACGGAACAACTTTCGATAATTTTGCAGACGAGCGAGCCTTATAAGGATTTACAGGTATTCACGATAAACACGACTATGGCGAGATTATCCGTGGGCGTGTCGTCGGACGTTTACAGGGGTTATACGAGAGAAATCGTCAACTTAAAGTCTGCAACGGAGTTTATCCGCTCGTCGCAAACACCCGCAACGGGAGTTTCGTATCTTGCAGACGTGGTATTTACTTTAAGCGGAGACGTTGTTTTCGACTCGGCAAAGTATGTCGAGACGTACGGGAGCGTTCATACCCCCGTGTTTAACGCCGCGCAGAATAATTATACTATAACCATACGCGCCGGCGCGGACGTCAATCTGTATTTTTATGCGGGAGAAACGTGTCGCGTTACCGTTTCCGCAACGATTTACGACGGAAAAACGGAGCAGGGTGCGGAAAAGGTTTCGGGCGTCAACAGTGACGGAGTTGTATTTATGAGGGAGAAAACATGATAAAGGAGAACGGAAAATTGAAAAATTGCGACGTGAAAAAACTTATAATCGCAGTGCTTATCGCTGCGATTGTATGCATATCCGTTCTTGCGGTTTTGTTCGGAATAGATAAAACCTTTTCGGCATACGTAAGCGTAAGCGTTCCCGAAGGGAAAGAAGTTACCGTTTACGTAAGCGGAAACGACGTTATAAAGCCGGGGAATGGAAAAGGCTACATGGTAACGCCCGGTTCTACGGTTACGGTTACGGTCGTAAACGAAAGTAAGCTGTTCAAAAGCATGTCAGTCAACGGGAAAACTTATGATACGCCCGTTACGGAAATTACCGTTCCCGTAAACGAAGACCTTGCGATAACCGTCGAAACGACGGAACCTTATGCGGAGGACGTGGGAAAATACTTCGGCAACCCGTTTATTTTATCGAAAGAAGCGGACGTTTTGTCGGTTGCAAGAATCCTTGCGGGGACGTCTACGGCTTCCGACTTCGAGAGAATAGGCGCGGAAGATAAAACGGCGGACGATATCCGCTTCGGATATTTCCGTCTCGGAACCAACTTGTTTATAAGCTCGTCCGAATTTTTCGGTCTCGGTTTCCGCGGTAATTTGCCTTTCGGCGGCTGTTTCGATTTCGACGGCTTCACGGCAACGATAAACTTAGTGAGAACTTCGCACGTAGACGAAGAATTTACATTCGTGAACGGCACGCATTATGCCGATTACGGATTTTTTGCTTATGCTTACGGCGACGGCACTCACCCTTGCCTTATGAGAAATATAAAAACTCAGGGGTTTATAGGTCTTAACACGATAAAAACACAGGGAACGATCGATCACACCGATCATGTGAACGCAGGCGGCATTGCGGCGACGGCTGGCAAGAACATAGTGTTCGACGGACTCGAATCTACCGTTTCCGTAAGCGCGCAGACCCGTTTTGCCGACCTTTATCTCGGCGGAATTTTCGGGATATGTTCCTCTTCGGTCGAATCCTGGTGCGACATTCGCTACGACGGCGCGTTCAACGACGTTTCGGGCGTAACTTACGGCGACAATGCGGGCGCGATAGTCGGCGGATTTGCGGGGGTTTTGCAAAATGCGAGCGTTGACGGAATAACGATTGACGGCGAAGGGTCGATGGTGCTTGCAAATGCGCTCGGAGAAGTTTCGGGTTCGGCAATAGCGGGTGGTTTCGTCGGTCTTATCGAACTCGGCGCGCACACGGGCGAAGAGATAAGCGACTCGAGAACGATGCTTATCAGAAACGTTACGATTTATGCCGAAAGCGATTATTCGGTAACGGCGGTTATCGACAACAACGGTTCGACAAATAAGGGATCTATCAATCCCGACGACTATGCTTCCACGTCTGCGGCGGCAGTCGCGGGCGGAATCGCAGGAATCGTAAACCGCGGAAATAAAGACGGAACGGCGCTTCCCGACGATCAGATTATAAAATTTTCCAATATAAGTTTCCTGCGCACGAGCGCTGTGGCGGAGAACGCCGGTTCTTCAAATTCGAGTGCCGGCGGAAGGCTCGGTATATCGGCAAGCACCGAAGACGGAAATTCTTCGGGCGCGGTGTTTGCGGGCGGGGTTGTCGGATATATTTACGCTTCGTCCGCTTCTTATATAACGTGGCAAATCGCCGATTCTTCAAAAACGACGTATTTATTCGGCTGTCCTATAGACGTTTCGGCAACTCAGAACGGAGTAGGCCCCGCATATGCGGGCGGCGCGTTCGGTTATAACGCTTTCCATCCCGAAATTACGGACGGCGGCTCTTTAAATATCGGCATAGTAAGTCCGAAGTACGATTACACGGTAACGGCGTCGCAGTCGGCAACGGCGACAAAGTATAACAACAAATATTATAACGTATCCGCAGGAGGATATACTTCAAGATTCAGCGTCGGTTACAACCTTAAAAACACTACGTTTTATATCGGCAGCGGCAGAATAACGGCGTACAGAGAAGTCGGTTCGACGGCTATCGGCGACGTAAACGCGGGCGGCTTCGCGGGCAGAATCATGGGTTACGGAACGGCTTCTACCACGATAACCGATTATGACAATGCTAATGGCGGCACAATGCAAAGCGGCGAGAGCGATAACGTCAAAGTTTATTATTCGGAAAATTCGAGAATAGAAGCGTCCTGCTATTCCTATTCTTCGATAAACAGTACGAAAACGCTTGGCAACAACGTCTGCGCGGGCGGAGTTGTGGGGTACGTCCTCGGATATTCGTCGATAAGCAACGTTTCGATTCTTTTCGACGGAAACACCGTTCCTTCAGAAAACCCTGCAGAACATTTCGTAAGCGGCGAGCAGAACGCCAAAAACCCGACCAGGAATGATGACGACAATCATAAATCGGAAGGCTTTATCGGCGGAATGTTCGGGCTTGTAATAGATACGAAAATATCGAACGCACAATTTATCGGCGACGAAACGGAAAGATCGGTTGTTTATTTCGCTTCTTCCAACTCGCCTAACACCGCGAGCGTGGGCGGGCTTATCGGCGCGCTCTGGAGAAAAAAACTCGGCAACAACACGAAAATGTTAAACACCGCGACGGTGAAAAACGTTCACGTTGCGGGCAGAGCGTATTGCGAACAGAATACGTCGAATGATATTTACGATATTTACGTAGGCGGCATGATCGGCGTTTTCGCTAATCCTGGCAGCGGGCGGAACGTTATCGTTACGAACGTCAGCGTCGCAAACAGCATTATAGAAGCGATAGGCGAAAAAGCCATGCTGCCGTATGCCGGCGGAATAATCGCGGGTATGTGGTGGTCGGCTACGACAACTCTTTCTTACGCCAAGGTTCTCGATTCCGCGGTTATATCTTCAAGCATTACTCCCGCATCCTATGCGGGCGGAATTGTCGGGCTTATGCAGAATTCGGCAATAAGTCACTGCGTCGTCAAGGACACGGAAGTTAAAGCGACGTCCGAGCAGAACAAAGCTTATGCGGGCGGTATTTCGGCAAGAGCGAAAGAGCAAAGCGATACGATAAAGTATTCCTATTCCAACGCTTCGCTTAAAGCGCAGGGGTCGAATACGGATAATTCCGTTAAGTACGGCATCATCGCAAGGACGGATAAGATAACGAATACGGGCGACTCGGGAACGGACGACTCGGCTAAAAACCTCTTCGTTTACGAAACGGCGGGAACGCCTGCGGCATATCCCGGCGACACGGACACTCGCGCCGTGTATCTCGCTTCCGCCTTTCAGAACAAAGCTTCTGTTGCGGTGGGCGACACGATGAGCGTTTATTCGACGATTTCTTCGGATCAGAAAGGCACGATCGAAATAAAGAGCCATAATGCGAAAATCGTTTCCGTGAGCGGCTTGACGATCCGCGGCGTAAGCGCGGGCATAGCGTACGTGAGCGTATACTGCAACGTGGACGGCACGAGCTATCTTCTTTGCTCTTATCCCGTAACCGTGGGCGGCGCAACCGAAAACGGCAGCGGACTCGCCATAAAAAACGACAAAGGCACAGACGTTTCGGCAAAGGACTGCGACGAGCTTATCGATTATAAACACGGCTCGGGAACTTCTTCCGTAACTTACGCTTATTTCCGCCGCAACATCGGAAATCCCGCAACGACAAAGAAGATAAACGTCGTTCCGAAAGGCGCCGATTATCTTCCTCAGAACATAAGATTTTACGATATAAGCACGTCTTCTGTCGGCGTGGGAACGGCGACGTATTTTACCGCTTCCACGACGGCTGCCGAAAAGAACGCGCGTATCGCGGCGATTATCGCCGCAAAAGGTTCGACGTGCGATATCTCGGCGTTCAACGGCAGGGCAAACATAGGTTATAATTACGAAAACGAAGAGGTCGGCGCGGCTAAAAAGTCGCTGTATTTCTACGCGGACGACAACGTGCGCGAAAACACGATTATTTTAATGGAATGCGACTACGGTTCGGCGGTTTACGGCGTTATCGTGGAATTTGTTCCCAACAGACTTCAAAGCATAGAAATTGCCCCCGAAAGCGGCACGCCACCTCTCGACACGAGAATCGAAAACGGCGTAACTCATTATATTTACACTGCGGGAGATATCGTCCGTTTCGGCGCGACTTTGCATTACACTTATCCCGCACCCCGTTCTTACGTCGTCGAGACCATTTACAGCGGTACGGGCGTAACCACCAACGGAACGGTTGTCGTTTCGGCGGGCGGAGTGTACACCGTCACCTGTCAGGATCTGAGAAAAAACGCGCCCCCGACAACAGTCGTTGTCGAAGCCAAAAACGAAGTAAGCTATTCGTTCGCATATTCGGGTGCGGAGGGTTCGTCCGACAGAAAGATGCTTGAAAGCTGTGCGTTTAATTTCGGGCTTGAACCGCAGGCGGGTTACGGACTTAACCCTACGATCACAGCAACTGTGAACGGAAAAACGGCTACAGGTAAAATTACCGATAACGGACTTTTATTGGATTTCGGAACCGAGAGTTTTACGATTTTGCTTGTTCCCGACGCGAACCGCGAATATGCGTATAGTTTTACCATGCCCGCGGAATTTGTCGATTACGTTTCCGCAAACGGCGGAGTTATCGAGTTTTCGGCGGAATATCAGAAAATTTATACGCTCGTATTCATAGCGAACTACGATAAAAACGATTATTTCTATACCACTGTGGCGGCGGGCGAAGCGTTTTCTTCCGTTAATCCCGCAGACTATAAAAAATACACCGAAAAGTGGATAGCGGAAAGATACGGCTACGATTTCCGCGGATTTTACACGATACACAATGCGAGCGACGTTTCCGCTTACGGAAAATCGTTCGAGGATATGCAAAAGGATCCTGCGTCGTTTGTCAGCGGCACGATGAGATTTTACGCGCGCTGGACTTATAACATTACCGTCGAAGCTCCCGAAAACGTCAAAGTCACTTCCTCTTTCGCTCACTCGATGTTAGAGGGCGGCGAACTTATCCCGCTCGACGCAAACGGCGGTTTCGGTTTCGTCATCGGCGTGGGAACGAGTTGGGTCGGAACGCCTCGGTTCGACGCGTTTGTCCGTAAAAGCGACGGCTCGTTTGTAAACGTCACTTCGTCATTCTCGCCCGTCGGGCAGGAAAACGGATATTATATCGCTCCCGAAGCGTTGGAGAGCGGGTATATCTACATCAAAATTTATGCCGACAGCATAGAGTTTGCCGTCGGCGACGACCCGCAGTACGACGGAAACGAGCTTTATACGGACGGAATTTTCACCGTAACTTACAACGTGAATTACGGCTCGAACGATTCGCTTGCGGATTTCACTTTCGACTTCGCGCCTTATGCTTTACCTGCGGAAACTTCCATTCGTCTGTTCTATCAGAAGGACGGCGTAACTTCCTGGGCGGGCGCAAGCACGCTTTCGGGCGATAAGAGAAGTATTTATCCGAGTGATTTTGCTTCCATGAAGGACAATTCGAGGTTTACTTCAAGCGTCAGAAGTTCGGCGAAAACGGAGAAGTTTATTCTCGTCGTAACCCTTCCGAACAATTCAAACGAGTTCGGCATAACAGCCGCTTCCGCTTGCACCGTTAAAGTGAAGAACTACGCCTATAAGTCGATTATCTCCAACTTCGGCGTGTATTCGCAGACGGCAAAAGGCACGCCGGACACATCAAACGGCGCGGCTACGGAGGACTTTGTTTTGTATCCCGCGGTTGAAAGGGATATTAAGCTTGGCAATGACGGCTATACTACGACGATTATCTTCACTGAAGAAAAGATTTTAAGCGCGGACGTTTATGCAAGCGTTATCGATCATCGTCACACCGGTATCCGCTATATGTGGAGAATCGCAAAAATCGGCGGCGGATATATCGGCAAAGAAACATTCGGTTTTTTCGGAAAAGAAGTCGTCCGCACGACCGACGCGATTTATTATGCGGCAACTCCGGGCAGCGTTACGGTGACGGAAAACTTAAGCGGCTATGCGGTTTCGCTTATCGAGGTGAGAAACATTCAGCAACCTGCAGAAGGTTACGTATGCAGAACAATCACGTTCGGTTTGTAATCAATCCGACAACGCCTTGTTTTTTCAGGCGCATATTACGCTTAACCAAAGGTTTAAAACCCGAATTTAAACGTAATCTACGCCTGAAAAACAGGTGGGATTCAGGGTTTTTATCGGTCAACGGTAAACGTTTTAAATCATAAAAAAATAAAAACAAGCTTCCACGATTTAAATCGTTTTCATTGACCGATAAACCCGCAATAAAAACAACGCATTAACGTGAAAAACGACGCAAGATTGAGTTTAAACGCTTGCAAAAACAGATATTAGCTGATATAATTACGGTGAAGAGATTCACCGTAATTTTTAATAAAAACATGGGGGAAAAATGAAAACAACGGAAAAACAGGTTCGGAACGAAATAAAAGCCTTAAAAAACGTTTTTTCCGCCGTAAGGCTCTTATCTATGGACGAAGTGGGCGCGAAGGTTAAAAATTGCGAACACAAGCGCATCGACGGCAATTGTTACGACGTGTGGAACAGAACCGAGGCTTGCAACAACTGCATAAGTTATCGCGCGCTTACCGAAAAGAAGCAGTTTTCGAAGATAGAAAAGACCAAAGACGGAATTTTTCAGGTTATAGCAGACTATCGCGAAGTGGACGGGAAACCTTGCGTTCTGGAAATGATAAAGCCGTTTGACGAGAAAATCGCCTTAGATTACGGCGACGAGGACAGAAACGTCGAACCGCTTAAAGAGTATTTCGAAAAGACCTTTCACGACGTGCTTACGGGGACTTACAGCCGTCGTTATTACGAGGAATTCTGGGCGGATAAAGTTTTAGACGGCGGAATCGCCATGATAGACCTCGACGATTTCAAAATATACAACGACCTTTTCGGTCATTCCGTGGGAGACGACGTGCTTAAAGCCGTTGCCGAAATGGTGAAAAAAGCTATCCGTTCGACCGATAAGGTTATACGCTTCGGCGGCGACGAGTTTTTACTGATAATCCCCGGCGCGCGCGAAACGGGCTTAAAGAGACTCCTCAAAGATATACGCGAAAGCGTGAGGGAAATCGTTTTCGAAAATTACCCCGCAATCAAGCCGACCGTGAGCGTCGGCGGAGTGATTTGCTCCGGGGAAACGGTAAAAAGCGCGTTGCGGAAGGCGGACGAGCTTATGTACGAAGCAAAACGGCAGAAAGACAGCGTCGTTACGGCAAAACAAAGCGACGCAAGGAAACGTTCTTCGCATAAAGAACGGGTGCTTGTCGTGGACGATTCCGATATAAACCGCGAAATTTTATCGGGCATACTGCAAAACGAATACGACATAATCGAGGCGAAAAACGGCAAGGAAGCTCTTTTGCAAATAGAGAAGTACAGAGACGAATTAGCCGTTATCCTGCTCGATCTCATAATGCCCGTAATGAGCGGATTCGACGTGCTTGAATATATGAACGAAAGAGGCTATATAGCGAATATCCCCGTTATAACCATATCGGGCGACGATTCGGGGAAAACCGTGCGCGCGGCTTACGATAAAGGCGTATCCGATTATATAACCCGACCTTTCGACGCAAGGGTGGTTTATAGGCGCGTTTCCAACACCGTAAAAATTTATGCGAGGCAGAAAAAATACATTGCGGAAATTGCCGGACAGATAAGGGAAAAAGAGAAAAACCGCTCGATGATAATCGAAATTTTAAGCCACGTCATAGAACGTCCTTGCGACGGATTGGTTTCAAATCACGCTTCGCATATAACCGATTTTACGCGGCTCGTTTTAGAGAGGCTCGTTTGCAAAAGCAATGCTTACGGGCTTAACGAAGGCGATATCGGGGTTATTTCCGCCGCGGCGGCTCTGCACGATATAGGTAAGGCGTTTATTCCTTCCGAAATCGTCAACAAAAAGGGCAGATTCACCCCCGAAGAGTTTGAAATAATGAAAAAACACACCGTTTTGGGTGACGAAATACTTAAAGAGGTCAAGAACTTTTCGGAAGAACCGCTTATAAAATACGCGCGCGAAATTTGCCTTTATCATCACGAACGCTACGACGGCAAAGGATATCCGAAAGGGCTTAAAGGGGATGAAATTCCGATAGCCGCTCAGGTCGTTTCCGCTTGCGACGTTTACGACGCGCTTTGCTCCAAACGTTCTTATAAACCCGTATATTCCCACGAAACGGCGATAAAAATGATAAAGGACGGCGAATGCGGCGCGTTCAATCCGATAATTTTAGAATGTTTCAACGAGTGCGCCGATAAATTCAAAAAAATAACCGGAGACAAAAAAAAGGAAGAAAACGCCGATGAATAAATCTTTTTTGCGTAAAATCGCAGTCGTTTCGGCTGCCGCGATGGCTTTTATGACAACGCTTTGCGGTTGCGGAGACAATCCTTCGGAGAGTGAATCGACTTTACCCGAACTCGTTATCGGGAGCGATTATTATTCGCCGTTTGTCTTTCATAACGATAAAGGCGAATTTGCGGGGATCGACGTGGAGCTTGCAACCGAAGTGTGCCGTCAGCTCGGATATAAAGCGACGTTCAAAATTATAAACTGGGCAGAAAAAAACACGTTGCTCGAAAACGGCGAAGTAGATTGTCTGTGGGGTTGTTTTACGCTTACCGGCAGAGAAGACGATTATTCCTGGACTATTCCTTATATGAACAGCAGACAGGTCGTCGCCGTTTTCGATGACAGCGGCATAAACAAAATCGCCGACCTTGAAGGTAAGAGCGTGGCTGTTCAGGCAACGACCAAGCCCGACGAGATTTTTTCGGGCGGCGGAGAGGAAAATTCATCGATCCCGAAACTTAAAGCTCTCAACTGTTTTCCGAGCATGGCGTATACTTTCGCGGCTATAAACGGAGGATACGTGGACGCTATCGCGGGGCATGAAGAAGCGATAATCGAATATATGAAGACGAGTTCGGTAAGTTTAAGAATTCTGGACGAACCTCTGCTCGAAGTTAAGGTGGGCGTTGCGTTTTTAGAAGGCCCAAACG
>JAJWOJ010000545.1 GCA_021635425.1 Clostridiales bacterium
TTGCATAGCAGTTACTCGCCGTCCAAATCACGCAAACTTTATGACTGTTGTCCGATCTTACTATCGTTGCTTCGGGTGCGTCGATACTCATATACATATAATTAGTATCGCTCTTGTTGCCGAACCCGTCCACCGCATAAAACACGTAAGTGCCGTTGACCGCCGTTTTTGAAAAGACGACGCTCGAAGTTGTGCTTGCCACAAACGAAGTACTGTTCGGCGTTTTGTAATACAGCGTTACGCCGCTGTAATTATCCGAAGCGGTAACGGTAAATCCGTCTTTCAACGTTTTCCCGAACCCGCCGACCGAACTTGTAATCGTAGGTCTTGTGTGATCCATTGAAATCGTATAGGTCTGCGAAGCGTTCCCCGCGTTATCTACGCAATAGAACGAATATGCGCCGTCTGCCGTCAGTTGCGTTCCGCTTGCGTATTCGGTATAACTCGACGCGCCGGGTTTCTTTACATAAATCGTTTTCACGCCGCTTCCGCTGTCCGTCGCCGTTGCCTTGATATAGTTTGCTATGCTTTTGAATCCGTTCGATACCGAAACATCTCCCGAATATAAAGTCATTGTCGGCTTTGAGGAATCAAGCGTAATGCTTTTCGTCGCGGAAATGTTACCCGCTTTATCTACGGCTCTGAACTGATACGTTCCGCTTGCCGCGCTTGCGGAAATACTCGTTCCCGAAGTATAGGTCAACCAAGACGAACTGCCCGGCTTTTTATATTGTAAGTAACTGATTCCGCTCCCGCTGTCCGTTGCCGAATATGAAAACGTCTGATTCGTGTAACTTCCCGTAATTTCCGTACCGTTACTGTTCTTAATCTTTCCCGTGGGTTTTACGGTATCGAGATACAGAAAATATGTTCTTGAAGTATTGCCCGCCTTATCTTTTGCATAGAAAGAATACAAACCGTTCATCCCTGACGAAGATACCGTAGTAGACGTACCCATATTACCGTAACTGCTGTTGCCAGGCGTTTTCATATAAATACACTCCACGCCGCTCATCGAATCGGAAGCCGAAACGTATGTAGACGAGTTCGTATATTTCCCCGTAGACGAAGTCGAAACGTTATTCATTGTAGGCGCGGTGCTGTCTATCTTAAACTGAAACGTGAACGAATA
>JAJWOJ010000546.1 GCA_021635425.1 Clostridiales bacterium
ATGAGTTGTCAGCTCGACCTTGACGGCAGCGGTTACGATATTTATACGTATAGGGGTGCTTGGGGGCGTGAGCGAGGAAGGGTTAAACATCCCCTCGACGAGGGCGTCTTTTCAAGCGGTACGATAAGCGGCGTTTCGTCACATTCGGCAAACCCGTTAATGGTCGTTAAATCGACCTATAGCGGCACTTATGCGTTTAATCTCGTATATTCGGGCAATCACAGAGAAGTTGTCGAAACGTCGCCGATGAAACTGACTCGCGTTATGACGGGGCTTAACGACTTCGGCGGGGAAAGGGAAATAAAACCGACGGAAAGTTTCCATACGCCGGAAGCCGCAATGACTTTCGGTGCGGATGACTCCGCCGCTGAAAGAAGTTTTCATTCTTTCGTAAACAATCATATCGTTCCGGCAAGACATAAAAAAGAACGCCCGATCCTGCTTAACGTTTGGGGCGGACTTAGTTACGATTTTACTCGCGACGATTTGCGCCTTTATGCGGAAGAAGCGAAGAAACTCGGAATCGAAGGGCTCGTCGTCGACGACGGTTGGTTCGGAAAAAGAGATTCTGCCGACCGCGCGCTCGGCGACTGGTTCGATAACGAAAAGAAAACGGGCGGGCTGAAAAGTTTGTCGGACGAACTGCATGAAAAAGGGCTTATGTTCGGCGTGTGGATAGAGCCGGAAATGATCAGTCCCGACAGCGATTTGTTTAATGCTCATCCCGATTGGGTTATGAGAAATCCCGTTCGGCAACCATTTCTTATGCGTAATCAACTCTGGCTTGATCTGACAAAGCCCGAGGTGAGGGAATTTGTTTTTGAAAGCGTCGGGCGGCTGATAAAAGAATACGGCGCGGATTACGTCAAATGGGACTGCAACAGAAACGTTACCGACGCTTACGGGCAATACGAAGGAGGTGGCGTCGATTACGATTACAGATATTACGTCGGGTTGTATTCCGTGCTTGAAAGGTTAAAAAAGTCTTTTCCGAACGTTTTGTTCGAAGGGTGCGCCGCGGGCGGCGGACGGTTCGATCTCGGCATGCTGTATTACATGCCGCAGATATGGGCGAGTGATGACACGGATGCCAGGGAGAGGCTTGAGATACAGACGGGTTACAGCTATGGCT
>JAJWOJ010000108.1:0-1773 GCA_021635425.1 Clostridiales bacterium
CGTGTAAGCTATTACTTTGCAGCGAACCGATCCGTTACATTAAAAGCGAACCCTGCTCGGTGTTGACAACCTTATAAATTTCCACTTCCTTTAAGGTATTCGCGTCGATATAAACGTAATAAGTCGAGCCGTTATAACTTCCGATAAACTCGTAAGCGATTGTTTCTTTTCCGTTGCCCAAAGGGATAACGGTAACTTTTTCATCCGAAACCTCGAGATTTACGTTTACTTTTTCAAACGCTTCGCCGATATCGTGTTTGGTTTTGTTGAGAATTCTTTCGGTATGGTTTATATAATAGTTATCCGCGTCGAGACCCGTGACAATGCCCGTTTCCATGCAAACGTTGATTTTAACAAGGTCGGGATACATTATCACGCCGTCCTGCGTGTACGCAAAGTTTATATGAACCGTTCCGTTCGAAGCGTAATTCCAGACGCACTTCATGTCCTTAAAGCCTAATTTTTCAAGGAATTCGCCAGCTTTCGCGATACATTCTTCCTCGCCGAGCTTAACTTCTCCGCAAGGTCTGTAAGCGTTGAACATCACGAGACGTCCGCCTTTTTTGGAGATCTGAGCGAATATCTCCCCGCCGCTTGTCATGCTCGAAACGTTATAGCAACTTATTTCGCTGTTTTCGGTCATGCCGGTTACAGTGGGATTGCCCTCGCCGTAATCTTTAAATATCTCCCCGAACTTTTCCAAAGCCTTGGTTTCGTCTATCTCTTCGCCGTGAATTCCTTTAACTTCGCGGCTCTTCGTTCCGTCCGAAAACGCTCCGTCGTAAATCATCTCGGGATAATCCACCGCGCCCTGCTCGAAATCGTTGAACTGAGCAATAATTATATCGTTCGCGTTGTTGTCTTTTAAAACGGTGAAATCGTATTTTTCGTTCACTTTTGCGGAAAGAGTCGTCAAAGCTTCTTTCAAATCAGTATTGATGTTATACAGTTCCACAAGCATATCCATATCTTCATTGGTGAGCGTTTGTTCGTCTATAAGTCGATTATTGAGGTATTTCGCATAATCGCCCACCTGATTTATATACTTTGAGGTATAGTATTTCGATTCGTCCATTATGGGGAGAGCCGCAAGCGAAGAATCGGCAAGATTGCTCTGAACCATGAGGTCGCCGAGGATTCTCTGCCGGCTTTCGGTATCGCTCGCGACAAAGAGCTTCGACATGTTTGTTTCGATGTTGTCAACGTAACCTACAAGGTCGTAAAACGCTCTTTCGGAAGCTTCCGCGCCGCCGTCTTTTTTACCGATATCGAGTACGTCGGTGAAAAGGGAAAGGGTTAAAACCGAGCCAAGCACAAGCACCGTGCAACCGAGGGATATAACCGCCGCAAGCCAGCCGCCGATTCCTCTCGAGCGTTTGTCCTTGCCGCGTCTCTCTCGCATTTCGGCTTTTTTCATTTTGCGTTCGTGCCTTGCGGCTTCTCTTTGACGTTTGATTTCCGCCTTTCTTTCCGCTTTCGCCTTTTTAAGTTCGGCTCTTCTCTCGGCTTTTTGAGCTTTAAGCTTGAGCTTCGTCTGTTTTTCGGCGGCTATGCGCTTTTCGCGCTCTTCTTTGCTCTCGTTTCTGAGCATTTCGCGCCGTTTAAGCCTTTCTTCGCGCTTGGCGATTTTCATTTCTTTAAGGCTTTCGTATTTCTTCTTTCTCTCTTCGGCTTTTGCCTTTTTAGCCTGAATTTTTGCTTTTTTGGCTTGTTCTCTCTTCTTTTTTGCTTCGGCTTGCTTTTTCTGCTTCGCTTCCGCTTTGGCAAATTTTG
>JAJWOJ010000108.1:1783-6853 GCA_021635425.1 Clostridiales bacterium
GCTTTAGCCTTTTCTTCTCTCGCCTTTTCTCCGCTTCCCTTGCTTTTCGCCGCGCCTTTGCCGCGCTTATCGGAAGAGGTCTGCTTATCGGAAGAGGTCTGCGCTTTTTTAACCGCCGTTTTATTCTTCTTTGCGGGCGGAGCGACTTCGTTCGTCAAAGCCGCGTTTTCAACTTTTTCCATCGCGCTGTTTTCTTTTTTAATATCTTTTTCGTTATCCATATTCCCTCCTTAAAGCGCAAACACGTGCGACCCGATCGTTACCACGGTTTTTCTCGAAAAAATCCATTTGCTCGTCGCAACCGCGGGGTTATAGTAGTAAAGGCTTCCGTAAGACGGATCCCATCCGTTCATTGCGTCCTTCGCCGCGGAAAGCGCCGTGGCGTCGGGCGACATATTGATTTGTCCGTCCGAAACGCAGGTGAAGGCATACGGCTGATAAATTACCGCCGAAATGGTGTTCGGGAAAGACGAACTTTTAACCCTGTTTAAAACAACCGCGCCGACCGCGACTTGTCCCGAGTAAGTTTCGCCCCTCGCCTCTGCGTAAATAAGCCTTGCAAGGAGATTTACGTCCGAACTCGAATAAACAGAATTCTGTTTCTGATTGGTCGAACCCACGTAAATTCCGAGTGCCTGCAAAGTTTTGTTCCCGACGATTCCGTCGGCTGTAAGCTTGTTTTTCTGCTGGAAATAAATTACGGCTTTACGCGTTCCCGATCCGAAGATTCCGTCAACCACACCGTTATAATATCCCCAGTTTTTAAGCTTTTGTTGCACTTGTCTCACGGTCGAACCCGAACTGCCCTGTTTTAAAACAAGCGTCTCCACGGCTTCAAACGAAGTTTTTGCCGTATTACGCGCGTTCTGCTGAATGATTACAGCGGAGAACGTACAGATAAGCGCAAGAATGACCGCAAAAAAAGCTAATTTCGTAATCTTTTTGTTCATTTTGCATTACTCCTTTTCTTAAATAGTGTCTTTTTAGCCTGTGCTTTTCATGCTTTTGGCTAATTTCCGACTGCCGACGCGCCTTTTTTGCTTTTTGCGCTTTTTGCTCTTATGCACTTTTTGCTTTCGGCAATAAATAAAAGGGCGAAAGAAAAGGAGCAAAAGATTTAAATTTCAGCCCTTTTTCTTTTTCCAATCGGCAATTATCTCTGCGATTTTCGAGCGATATTTAACGTTTTCGCCCGAAGTGAAACAGAGCGGCGGATAAACGACGCACCACCAGTTGTCGCCTTCCGCTTTTCCGAGTTCTACGATAACCGCGTCGTAATACCCGCTTTCCAAAGTGGTATCGCCGTAAACACGCGTAGGGAACTTCTCGTTCCTTATTTTAACGGAGGAAGAATACCCGTATCCGTTGTCGCGAAGAATACCGTCGATTTTCCTTTCCATATCCTTTTTCAAAGAGGATATTACGTCCGCAGCCTCGTTTTTACTTTGACAATCGGCAAGATACGGGGTTAAATAAGGAACGATTTCGTCTCTTATTTTATACTTTATAGATTGGTCGCATTCGCTGTTCGAATTAGCTCGGATATGAATCCTGAGATATTCCGTTTTTGTCGTTGCGCCCGATCCCGTTCCGCACGCTATCGTCACAAGTATTATGAATAGTAATTCCAAAGTTATGCAAAATTTTTTCATAAAAAACCTCTAAGACTTTTGTTTCCCCGATATCGGATTCGCTTCGGACTTGCTTCGGAAGTTACGGAAGAAATCACATCGGAAATCACATCGGAAATCACATCGAAAATGACATCGGAAATCATATCGGAAATTATTGCCCGCCCGCAAGGAAAATATACATACTGTTTTTGTACTTTTATATAACAACAACGCCGCGCGGGAAAACACATGTTTCCCCGCGCGGCAAATTTAAAGCATAACAGCAAGAAACCTTCCCACTCGTCAAATTTACAATATATTGACCGAAAGTGTTCCCACTCGGCGGAGCAATGCAAAACAAGGACGGTGTCAATCGTCCTTGTTTTTCATATCATAAGTAAATTGTTAAATTGGGGGAAATGTCTCAGCCGTTAATTTATTGTTATATACAAAACTTACACAAAAAGCAGAAGCAATTTCGATAGCTCCTGCTTTGCCTGTTCCGCCGAGTGGGAACACTTTTTGTTGCACAACCTAAACTCTGTTAAGAGTGAAGACCTCTCTCGGCGCTGCGCGCCACTCTCCCCGAAGGGGAAAGCTTTCAGCCGCCGAGGAGACCAAAAAATTTGAGTTTTTGAGGATTCAGAGAGCGCACGTATTCACATTCGACGTAGTGCTTTTTGATTTTATCTATCGCCCAACGGGCAAGTTCTTCCGTTTCGAAAATTCCGAAAACAGTTGAGCCGCTGCCCGTCATTCCGTATGCAGACGGAGAAAGAGAACGCATTATTTCAAGATTTTCCTTAACTTCTCCGTTAAGCATTGCGGCAGGCGCTTTGAGCGCGTTATTCACGCACGAGCAAAGCGACAGAAAATTATCCGATTGCAGGGCGGAAATCGCCTTTTCGTTATCGGAAAGCATGCCGTCTGCCGACATTTCGTCAAATTTAGCGTAACATTCGGCGGTGTTTACGCCCGATTCGGCATAAATAAGCGCGAAATGCAGGCGAGTGTCCGATTCAATCGGGCGAACAACCTCTCCTCTGCCCGAAATAAGCGCGTAACCGCCCGAAAGCATATAGCCCGTATCGCTGCCGAGCTTGTCCGCAAGAGGTTTTACGTCATCATCGATTTCGTAAGCCTTTTTCATTGCGTTCAGAACGCCCGCAACGTCCGCTGAACTGCCGCCCAAGCCGCCCGCAAGCGGAATTCTTTTGAAAATTTCAATGTCCGCGCCGCCCGTTTTAAAGGTTTCGTTAAACAACTCGGCAGCCTTATACGCGTTGTTTTTGCTCTGCGGAATATCCTCGCCTAAGCCTCGCATGGTGAGGGTAATTTTATCATCCTTACGGGGCGAGACGGTCACGGTATCGAAAAGATCGATTGTCGTAACCAGGCTTTCGATATCGTGATAACCGCCCTGCACGCCGCAAATGTTCAGCGTTAAATTTATTTTCGCAAATGCTTTTACCTTTGCTCTCATCTTTCGTTTGTCCTTATGCCTTTAAATTTTTTGCCTGTAAATTACTATTCTTTCATCGCCGCGTAAGGGGAATTCCAATCCCTCGTTGCACTTTAAAATTTCCTCTTCACCGACCCGCAATTGCTTGGAAATATCCCAGAGCGTATCGCCCTTTGCGGGAACGTAAACGCTTATCGCAGACTCCTCGGCTTTGCGAATTCCCGTCTCGTTTACGCTATCTATTACCGTCACTTTTTTAACGATAAACGACTTATAGACGGCTTTTACCGTGCTAGTGAAGTAAATAGAGCCGTTTCTTTCGGAAGCGTCGAAATCGGTTAAATCGAGTTTTATGCCCGTGATTTCGCCCTCGCCCGTTATATCTATCGAGAACGGCATTTCGGCGTTTACGCTGCTCGTTCCGTTGTCGGAATTTCTGAAAACGACGTCGGCTCTGATAAGCCCCGTAACGGTGACTCCGTTATGATTTTTGGTTGTGCCGAGGACGGTAATTTTCTCGCCGAATGACGAAACTATTTTTCCGCCCTCGGGAATTTCGCCCGAAGCCGCGCCCGAAAGATTTTCGGAAGCCGAACCTTGCCCCGCAAAAAGCAGAACGGGAATTTCGCTTCTCGAAACCTCGATTTCGCTTGAAACAGAATAAACGTCGTCGGCTAAATTCATGGTAGTCGTTTCAATCGATTCGCCCGAGAAAGCGAGCGTGATTTCGGCGTTTACGGTAGACTTGCCTTTTCCCTCGTCCGTGAAGACCTTGAAGGAAACGCGCAGAGGTTCGCAATCGCCTTTGGCGCGCATATCGGGAAGCGAACCCGAATTTTCAAGCTCGAATCTGAACGGAATCGTCCTTCTCTCTTTTAATATATCATTATTATCGGAAAAAGGCAAGGTCTTTAAAAGCAAATTGACTTCGCCCTCGAAAATAATGCACGATACGCCGCTCGTAACGTTTTTCAAGCATGCCGTCGCGCCGTAACAAAGCACTTCCTTGATTCCGTAGCCCAACTCAAACTCGTCCGTAATAACGAAAGTGTCGTAAGTAATACCCGACGGCGAATCGAACTCGACGTTCGTCTCTCTGATTTTCAGATTATCCCCGCCCGTAAGCGCATTGTCCTCGGTTTTTCTTATCCCCTCCGCGGTAACCCTCACGGCGCACTTCGCAACGTAACCCTCTGCAGAGGAAACTGCTCTCGCGTCCTCGGCGCAAACTTTAACCTGCGCGTCGCGGAAAGGAATTTCCGCAACCAACTCGGTTGTAAGGTCGGCTTTTCTGAACCCCTCTTCCGCAAGATAAATAAAACAAAACGCGACTTTGATTTTTGCAATCGTGGTCATTTCCTTGTTCTCCGTGCCGACGATAAAAGCCGTTGCAGACAAAGATATGGGCTTTTTTACGTCCTCCTCGGTTGTTATCGCGCTTTCCGCACTCAGTTTCACCTCATAAGGCACTCTTTCCGTGCCGTACACCTTGCCGTATTCCGGCTTTATCATATAATATACCTCCTAAAAAGCAATCAGACCGATGCTATATTCCGATATACTATATGCCGCGATTGCAAAGTTTATTCTTATAATCCTATCCGCAAGTGATTGCGTTTGCAATCGCTTTTTCGTTACCTTTCCGGTCTGACACTTTATCAGCCGATTCTAAACGGCACACACACCGCATAAAAAAGACCGACTTTAAGTTTTTACTTAAAATCGATCTTTATGCTTTTCGCCTCGACAAAATTTTGAAGAGTGTATTTTATTTCGGTAATTTATTATAGCTCAATATTCTATAGGCGGACCGCAAAAAAATAAAACCCAAATACTCAAAAAGCAGTCCGCGAACTCTTCGCAAACTGCCTTTTGAAAAATATATGATAAGGGGGAAAATGATGAGCTATTTTAGCTGTCAATTACTATCTACCTGAGGGTTTCGCTCTCCGCGCTTTCGCACAAGCCCTTCGTCAATTGACACCTATATAATAC
>JAJWOJ010000109.1 GCA_021635425.1 Clostridiales bacterium
TAGAAGGCACAAACGCGGACATGATAGAGAAAATAAACAAAAATTTTCTTATTCTTGAAAACAACGGTTATCTTTCGAGGCTTTATTCGTCTTACGGGCTTAATCCCGAAACGCATCTGGTGAATTATGAAAGAATATAGCAAAAAAACGTCGGGTTTTATACAAGCCGCCGTATTTATTCTGATAGGGATTATAATAGGCGTATTCAGCGCGCTTATCACAACGGCTTCCGATAAAGTCGACGCCGAAAGGCAGATGAACGCCGTTTCGGAATATATCGAGAGGCAATGCATTCGTTATGACGAGCTTGCCGCGGAAGACGCCGCAGACAGCTTGTACGACGTGACGGATAAGGCGTTTGCGATAAGAAACGCCTTGGATTATTCTTCCGATTCTTTGGAAGAAGAAATCCGTAAGATCGCGACGGATAACAGATTAAGCGGTATTTTCGTCACAGAAACGGGCGTGAGATCTCCTTTCGGCGTGATAGCCGGCTTTTCGGACGGGGACGAAACAGCCGAAACGTGGAAAACTTATTTCGAAGCGTTCGGCTCGGTTACGAAAAGCCCTTTTAAAAGCTACGGCGAGAGAGTTATTGCGGACGGGTATTATTACGATTGCGCCGTCGTGGCGAGAAAGGACTGTGGCGGCATGGTTTTGTGTTATAAACGCAGGGGCATTGAGGCAGTGGAAGACGACAGATTTTCGGTTGCGACGCTTTTGAAGGGATTTGTTTTCGGGTCGCACGGAAAAGTCGTCGTTACGGACGGAAATATCGTTATAGCCGCGAATTACGACGGCGTAGTGGGTATGTCGGCAAAAGATTGCCCCGTCGTACGAAAACTCAGAGACGGGACGACGGATGAAATTATTACGCGTGCGGAAGACGGCGACGTTTATTACGGCGTAAAAACCAAAAGCAAAAACATGTTCGTTTATACGTTTATGACCGATTCCGAGGTTTTTGCAAGGCGCTCGGTAATTTTATCGTATACCTTTATTCTTTACATGCTTTTCGTTATTGCCTTCATAGCCGTAAGACAAAGAATGCTACGCAAAAAGCATATCGAGCAGGAGAGGAAAGACGAAGCTTATCGAATCGAAAAAGAAAAGCTTGCGCGGGAAGCGATCCGCGCAAACGAAGCTAAAACCGATTTCCTCAGAAGAATGAGCCACGATATACGAACGCCCATAAACGGCATACGCGGAATGGTCAGGATAGGCGAATATTATTACGACGACCCCGAAAAACAGAAAGAATGCCGCGAAAAAATATGGAACACTTCGGGATATCTTCTCGATATCGTAAACGATATTCTCGATATGAACAAGCTTACCACGTCCGAATCCGTGTGGAAGGACGAAGCGTTTTCTTTAAGCGATCTTCGGGAAGAGACGGAATCTTTTCTTGCTATTCAGGCAAAGGAAGCCGGAATTGAGCTTTCCATGAAAACCGAGGGGATAAAACACGATTATCTTTTCGGCGGAAAAGTTCAGTTTAAGCGCATTGTCACCAACCTTATAGGAAACGCGATAAAATATAACAAGCCTAACGGAAAAGCGGAGTTTACATGCTCGGAAAAATACGATAAGGACGGGATTGCATATTTCGAATGCAGATGTTCCGATACGGGTATCGGCATGGACGAGGAGTTCGTAAAGAAAATGTACGAGCCGTTCGAGCGCGAAAAACAGTCGGAAAACAGTAATCTCGAAGGCGTGGGGCTTGGGCTTGCGATCGTTAAAAAACTTGTAGACAAGGCGGGGTGGACTATCGACGTCGAGAGCGAAAAGGGTAAAGGCACGGTGTTTACGCTGAACGTTTCTTTTAAAATAGCCGACGAACCGAAAAGTGCCGCCGAGTTGCCCGGGGTTGAGAAAAACAAGCTTCAAGGGCTTAATATTCTCGTCGCGGAAGACAACGAACTCAACTTCGAGATAGTGCAGTTTATGCTGGACGTCGCGGGGGCGAACGTCATCGCCGCAAAGGACGGCAAACAAGCCGTGGATATTTTCAACGCGAGCGAAATCGGCGGAATCGACGCGATTTTAATGGACGTAATGATGCCCGTTAAGGACGGACTTTCCGCAACGCGGGAAATCAGAGCCTCTATGCGAGCGGACGCGGAAAACATTCCCATCGTCGCGATGACGGCAAGCGCGTTTGCGGACGACGTGGAAAACGCACGCACCGCTGGAATGAACGCGCACGTCTCAAAACCGATCGACGAAGAAAAATTGATAAGCTGCATACTCCGTTTAGTAAAAAAACGCGGGGGGGGTATAGAAAATGACGCTTAAAGGCTTTTATAATACTATCGGCGGCGATTACGGCGACGTTATGAAAAGACTTGTCTCGGAAGAGTTCGCTTCGCGCATGGTGGTTAAGTTTTTAAAAGACGGCAGTTTTGCCGCGCTTTCGTCCGCTATGGCGGAGCGGAATATCGATGAGGCTTTCCGCGCGGCGCACACTTTAAAGGGCGTGGCGCAGAATCTCGGCTTTACGAACTTAGGTGAATCGGCGGCGGAACTCACCGAAGTTTTGCGCGCCCGCACTTTTTCGGGTTCGGACGAGCTTTACGAAAAGGTGAAAAGCGATTACGATTTTCTTATCGCCGCTTTGAAAGAGTTCGCGGAATCTTAATTTATATCATAAGGAAAGCCGCCGACGGGTTTTGAATAAACCCGTCGGCGGCTGTTTTTTTGTTGAGTTGAGTTGTAGCGGTTTTTAGCGGCTGAAATAATAAAAAGTATCGTCTTCGGAAGTCTGAACATATCCGCAGGCTGAAATGGTTTTTTTCGAAGGTGTGTTTTCCTTATAGCATTTCGCGCGCGGTTTAACCTTTAAAACGTTTTGCGCCCAGTCGGATATAAGGCGGTAAGCAGCCTCGCCCAAGCCTTTGCCGTGGCTCGCTTTTTCAATCCTTATTCCTATTTCCGCAAAACCGTTAAACGTAAAGTTATAAACGATAACCTCGCCTATAAGTCGATTATCGACGTTTTTTTCGCGGATTGCAAAGCTTATTCCTTCGCCTATGGAGCGGTCGAACTTAACGATATCGGTGAAAGTGTCGTCGGTTATTTCGCCCGTTATAGACGAATCCGTTTCATAGTCGTACCCCCAGAATTTATTGTTTTCCTTATCGGTGCAAAGCTCTCTGTACGCCGTTTTGTCGCCCTCCGTTATCTCGCTTAAAACGACGTTTCCGTCGGTTAAAACGGGAGTTTCGGTAAGAGAGAAAAGAGGAGAGTTTACCTTTACGAGGTATTTGTTTACGAGTTTTACGGGGTTGTACTGAAGCTTGGAAGTCCTTAAGCCGATGTCGTCGGAATCGTCTTCGCGGTTTGCCGTTTCAAGCTCGGGGAAGAGGGATAACGCGTAATTAACGAAACAATTGAATGTGGTAGGATAAGCCCCGATATACTGTTTCAACGCTTTTTCGACGTGAATTATAAGGTTTTTATCCTGAAATTCTCCTATCGTCACCGAGGCGGGTTCGCCGTTTACGAGCAGAACTCCGCCGATAAGATCGAGATCGAAGAAGTTGTTTAAAAGCTCCACGGTGTGGATGAATTCTTCCTTTTCTTCATAGCCGTCCGTCGGGTGTTCCGCGGCGTATTTTTTAAGCATTTCGCGCACAGCGGGGAGATATTCGGGCGTGAGCGGCTTGAATACGGGTTCGCCGTACAGAGACCTGAATTTGTTTATATGATTTCTTTGTCCGCTGAATTTCTTGCCTTTAAAGGTGGAAATTTCGCTTGCGGAGTAGACGTAATCGCTCCATTTGCGCTCGTAATTGAACATTATGTTCTTAAAAAGCGGATTTGCCTTTATCCGTTCGAGGATTTCTTCGGTAACGCCGTAAAATTTAAGAGGCAGATTGTTTTCGCCGACGTAGCTTAAAAGCTCTTTCAAAGCCTTGTCTTCGGCGGTTTTGTATGCGTTTTCGTCTTCAAAATCGGAAGGATTCGCAAACGGGTAAGAAAAAGACGGCTCGCCGCATATATCCTGCCGCGAGAAGAACATTCCGCTTTCTATGCAAAACTGCACGTCCACGCCGCTATTCCACATGAAAAAACTTCCCGTCGTTATGTCGTTTACGTTATACGGGCAGTTTTTTATCGCCGATCTGTATTTTATCAAAGTTTCTTTTGTGTATTTTTCGAATTGCATCGTTTTTCCTTTTGTTTTGTTTAATATTCGGGGTAGTCCTCGAGTTTGTCGAGCAGTTCTGAGAATCTGTCGAGGTCGTCGCGGGAGTAATATTCTATGGTTATTCTGCCTTTGTCGTCCGTGCCGTTCAAAGTGACTTTCGTTCCGAAATTGCGTTGCATGCGGCGGATCATGTCTCTAAGCTCCGGGCTTTGGCGGCTGTAATTTTCATCTCTCGCCGCGCCCCTGTTTTTTACCAGTTTTTCCGTTTCGCGAACGCTTAAACGCCTTCTTAAAACGAGCGTCGCCACGGCTTCCTGATCTTTTTGCGGGAGAGTGACGAGCGTTCTCGCATGCCCTGCGGAAAGCTTTCCTAAGGAAAGCAGGCGGATAACTTCGGGCGAAAGCGTTAAAAGGCGCAGCATGTTTGCCACCGCCGAGCGGCTTTTGCCTATTCTCGCGGCAAGTTCTTCCTGCGTCAGTCCGTATTCGTCCATGGCTTTTTTCATGTCCTTAGCCGTGTCTACGGGGTTTGGCTTTTCAACCCTGAATCTCTCGGCGAGCTTTCTGTCTGCCTCGTCGAAAAGTCCTATCTGTTTTTCGTTCATAAATTTCCCCTATGTGTATCGCTTTTAGCCGAGCGAGATTCGAACCCAATTAAGTTTTAACGGCGCAAAATTTGTAAAATCGGCGTTAAACTCTCTTGTAATACGGCAAGTATGACGGCGTTCGTTTGCCTTGATTTTCCTAAATTTATCGCCGTTAAAATGCGTAGCACCTTAAAGCCGTATTTTTTAGCAGATTGTTGTAAAGGCGAACGAAGGTGTATATCAATACATCGAGCGAGAATTTGCAAAAATATGCAAAAAAGACGGCTTTAAGGCTTGATGGGGTTCGAATCTCGCTCGGCTAAGAAAAAGGGGGTGGGCGATATAGACGATTCAAAAATTATCGAACTTTACTTTGCGCGAGACGAACGGGCTATTAAAGAGACCGATGTGAAATACGGTAAACTATGTTATTCTATCGCGTATAATATTTTAAATAACACGGAAGATTCGGATGAATGCGTTAACGATACATATAACGGAGTCTGGAATGCTATTCCGCCGGCTAAGCCGAATAGCTTTATGGCTTTTGTATGCAAAATTGCAAGAAATCTATCTTTAAAACGGTTAGAGTATAATAGCCGAGGAAAACGTTCGAAGAATATGCTTGTTTCTCTTGACGAGCTTGCGAGTATTCTGCCCGATGAGAGATATGCTCCCGATGTGAGCGACGAAGACGTCGGTAAACTGATAAGCGAGTTTCTTCGCATGCAAAAAGATGACGTGAGGAATGTTTTTATCAGAAAATATTATTTTTTCGATAATATCGAAGAAATTGCAGAGCGTTTCGGTTTTACCGAAAGTAAAGTAAAAAATATGTTGTTCCACACCCGAAATAAATTAAAAAATTACCTTATCAAGGAAGGCGTTGAAATATGAAAATACCGAAAATCGCCAATGCCGTCGGGTATATCGACGATGAACTTATAAAAGCTGCGGGAGAAAATAAAAGTACAACGAAACGTAAATCATGGGTTAAATGTGGTGCGATTGCCGCATGTATTGCCGTGTGTATCGCTCTCGGTGCAATTTTTCTGCCGTTTGTAATTGACAAAATATCGCATGGAGATAATACACCCGAAGGTCCGTCCGACAGATATAAAAACGTGCAAATAGGAACGAACGAGTTCTCAATCGTGTGGCCGTGGGAATATAAGACCGTTTATGAAAAATATACGAATCTGAATATAAACGGAGTATGGTATGATGGTAAACGTCGCGCAGTGTCCGCAAATCTTGTAAGTGAAAAAATCGGAATATACACAGTTTCGGGATATGATTATACCGATATCGACACCCATAAAAAATATTTCGAAGATTTTGAAGTTTACAGCTTAAAATATGCCGATAAAAGCGAGTGTGTTGCCGTTAAAATGGAAGGAACTTACTATGCTTTCATGCGCTCTGCGTATACGCCGAGCAAATTAGAGGAATTATTTGCATTGATAGATTTCCCGAATGCGATTAAGTTAAACCGTTTTTCCGTAAACAATGACAGAACAGAAAAAGGATATTATTCGCTGAGTAACGGCGAATATGTATGGGATGTGCTTGCAAAATGCGGGGACGCTGCTTTTATAAAAGATGACTCATATAAGAAGTCCGGCGAATATCTTAACTTTACGATAACATCCGAGACGTTAGGTGTTTATAAAGTCGTTATGTATATTACGGCAGACGGATATCTTGAGACGAATATGTTCTACTATAGCTATTTATTCTTTATCGGTGCGGATGCGGCAAGGGAAATTATCGGATACGCGAAAGAAAATTCTGAAGAGACAGATTTTGAGCCATACCTTAACAGTGTTGTCGGCAAAATAACGGATATAACCGACGAATGCATTACTATAAACGATTCCGTTCTTTGCAATAATCCTTCGGACGGGATAGAATATAAAATATCGATGCAAGACCTTCGTATCTCGCGTTATGTCGAGCTTAATCAAATAGCAAAAGGTTCTATTGTATGCGTTCAGTATTCAGGTGAAATCGGTGAGGGAAATATTGTTGAAGGCGTAACGAATATTATGCGTGCAAGAATTTCCGCTAATGGCGTTGAAGTTCCCGAATAAATAAAGAG
>JAJWOJ010000110.1 GCA_021635425.1 Clostridiales bacterium
GCTTATGTTTGCTATTAAGATTACTTATATCTTTTATTTTAATACATTATAATGTATATTTTGCAATTTACATGTCAGTTTCGGACATACACATATCCGCACTTATTTTAAGACTGAGGAAGCCCCTCTTTGCCGTTTTGAGTAATTCTGTTAAGCAATAAGTTGCGGCGACGGCATTCCCCCCAATTCAGTTCATTACTTTGATATGCTCCGTTGATTTGGAGCACTTTTCGACGTACAACTTAAAGATATCCTCTCTCTCGGCGCCGCGCGTCATCACTACGAATGGAAAATATTTTTATATAAAAGCATCGGGGCGCAAAGCATTTGCTTTGCACCCCGAAGAGGTCTTTGCCAAATTGAAAAAAGATGAGAACTTTCAATCGGCTATTAAGTTTGTTTACCCTTACAGCGAGAATCCGTCGCATTTAAGCTTTGCGCCAACAAAGTCATACATCTTCTGTCCAGCGACAGTTTTAGAACCATTCCAACTAACAACAGTAAATGTGTCACCGCTAAGAGTCGCCGTTAAAACCTTATTAGCCCATCCCGGACTGTTTTCAATATCTTCAACAACCGTTATCGTTAAAGTAGTTCCGTCAAATTCAGCTGTAAATTTTGCTCTGTATTTATAATATGATGATCCTTTCTGTATAACACCCGTCAAAGCACTCGCATCATCAAAAATAATAAGCAAATCAGGATTACCTTCATCATATTCATCATAATATGATCCCTGGAAGGTCTTTCCTGCAAACGCGCTCTTTCCGAGGAACTGTTCGTTTTCAACGTCGATTCCGTAGTTTACAGCGGTTTCACCGTCATAAATCGTTATCGAACCGTTAGCAACGACATAAGTTTTACCTTCGCCTGCACCGCCGAAACCGTCGAGAACGATTGTGGAAGCGCCGTCGGGCAACGTGTATGTTCCTTCGAATCCGTCGAGAACCTTAGCGTAAGTATCTGTTCCGAGTTCGACAATGCGCTGAGCGTTTGCCGCAACGAAAGTAATTTTCTTTCCTTCGACAACGGTATATTTAACAGTGCTTCCGCCTACAGTTATAAGTCCGTAGCCGTCAACAACGATTTCGCCGTAGTCGCCCGCGTAAGTTCCGTTGAGTCCGTCGGCATTCTTGGTTTTCCCGTCTTCGATAGCGAATTTGAGAACCTGAACGTCTCCGCGCTTAACTGTTATCATAACCGCCTTGGAAAGATCGCTTACAGCCGCACCCGAAGCGTCAACGCCGCTTACGTCTACTTTTGCATAGAGTTTATCATCTTTCACAACCATGTAGAAGTCTGCCCCGTCGACAGTTACGAGAACGATACGAGTTTCATTACTATCGAATGTAACAAGGCTCTTCTTCGTCATTGTACCGCTGCCGAGAGCGAAGAGGTAAACGTCTGTACCCAATGCTCCGCTCGTGCTATAGTTAATGGCAAGAGCTTTTGCAGCCGCATCATAGCTTCCGCTGTATTTGCTTGTTCCGCTTACGTAAACGAATGCGCCCGTAGCTTCGTTATAATCGGTTATTTCACCGGCTTTGTATCCTGTTCCTTTACCGACTACGTCTATCGCAAGTTTCTTGCCGCTCGAGAAGCTTGTAGAACTCCAGGATTCCGCACCGACATATTGACCGTACATAACGTGTGCAACAGCCCACTTGCAGTAAAGCGTAAGGTCGTTTTCAACGGCAGAACCAGACTTCCACTCGTTCGTAAGGTCTTCATCGGTAAACCAACCGATTGCGGTTAAACCGTCTTTTGCAGCGGGAAGATCCAACGTCACTTTGTCTGTTGCAAATTTACCGGTTATTGTATCGGTATCCATTCCGTTGCCGTAAACAACGGTTATTGTGATTGCTTTATCGAACTTAGCATAGAACGTTACGTTTTCGCCTGCAACAACCGTAGACGAGGTAACTTTTGCGCCCCAATCGCCGTCCGTACCGTCTTTCGTGTACCATGCGACGAATCTTCTCGTTGCGTCGGAAGCGAGCGCGTATTCCGCGTCTTCCTTAGTAACTTTATCGTTTACATAGTAAGAATCAACAGATTTAACTTCGGTTTCGCCGTCAACAAACTTAACTGTTGCCGCCGCATCCCACTTAGCATAGAAGGCAATGTCTTCGCTTGCGGTAAACTGAGAACCTGCCGTTGCCTTTATGGTCAACGCTTCGTTCTTATACCAGCCGCGGAATACAAATCCTTCCGCAACGGGAATTTCTTCAGATACAGTCTGTTTGCTGTTTTTACCAACCTGAACAGACGAATCTTCGCCATGTCCGTTATAATTATAAGTAACCGTAACCTGAGGAACGACAACCACGCAAGTTCCGTCTGCCTTATTGAGGGTTATTTCTCTGTAGTTTCCGTCAACCGTAACTCCGAGTACGTTTTCGCTTACGACGACATAAGTTCCTTTAACGGAATCTGCACCGGTAGCGGTGAACGTTATGTTTCCGAAACCGTCAATCGCATAAACGCCCGCATCGCAAGTGTAAGATCCCCTATAGCCGTCACTTAAAACAATCGACTTGTTTTCAGACGTTACTTTTACTAACGGCTCACCGTTTACAACGATTACTCTATCTGCATTAACCGCATCTTTAGCGTCTACTCCTTCGCCCCAAGTTGCGTTTGCAACTATCTTGCTGTTATACAAGAACGCCGTTTTTACGGTTTCATCTTTGTATGTTATCGTCATGAAGGCAATATAGCTGCCTGCACTACCCTTGAAACCGGAATAATCGACAGAAGCAACTCTTCCCTCATCAACTCCGATAAACGTATCGTTACCTACACCCGTAGATGTCGAACCGTTGTAAGATCTCCATGCGATTCCGAGTTCTTTGTTGAAGTATACATAGCAACCGCTGATAACCATATATCCGTCGGTTATAGCAGCCTGCTCTGCCGTAAGCTTACCGCTCTTGGAACCGAATTTATATGAACCGTCTGCAGCGACATTGAATATTTCAATCGTAAATAAATCCTTTGTTCCTCTTTCGGGGTTTTGATACAAATTCCAACCATTATAAGTACCCACAGACTGAACTGTTATCCATTTGCAGTAGATAGTTATAGCTTCAGATACAATAGCGTCTGCCGTAAGCTCTGTTTCAAGATTCTCATCAAGATACCATCCGCCGAAAATCTTATTATCGGCTCCGGCCGTTCCTTCGGGTTTAACGCTTTCAAGCGCTTCCGCGATATTTGCGCCGTTTGTTACTACTACGAACGTATCTGCAAGATCTTCCGTTCCGAATACGACCGTTATCTTGATACCTGCTACGAATTTAGCGTAAAGAGTTATATTTTCGGTAGGCTTGAAGTTCTCCGCAACGGCAACCGTGCATTCGGGATCCAAGAACCAGCCGATGAATTTACTTGCCTCTTCGTGAGGTTCGGGAAGGGTTGCAACAACGTTGATGTTGTAAGCCGCAGCTGCGATTTCGTCGTGACCTTCGCCCGTTACGAACGTTATGGTAACTTCGGGTTTAACAACCGTACAAGTGTTTTCCGCGCCGAGAGTTATCACATAATACTCGGTTCCGTTTGCGAGATATACGTCGAACGATTTAGCTTCCGCGTCTTTAACGGCGTAAGTTCCCGTCTTTCCGTCATACTCGGCATTGCCCAAGCCGTCGAATACAACGGCCTTTTCGCCACACGCGTAAGTTCCGATGTAAGCGTCAAGCTCAACCATGCTGCCGCCCGTCGCGCCCTTGAACTGTTTTATCGTAACTCCGTCTGCGTCCGTAATTTTAAGGAATGCGGGGATACTGTAACCGAGTCTGTTGAAATCGGTGTATGTCTCATATTCGGTATCTGCTTTTTTGGTATATGCGAGAATATTTGCGTAAATTTCGCCGTTGTAGATAAAAATGTTCATTTCTTTCTCTACGCCTTTGACGATATACGCAAGCCTCATAAGTTTAATTCCCTGAGAATTGCAGAAGCCCGCAAGATCGGTACTTCCGTTTCTTGCAAAACGGACATCAGAAGCGCCGACCATGTAGATGTTAGAACCAACAACAAGTATACCGGTTGCCTTATCGTATCTGCACTTTGTTGTGCCGAGAGTAAATTCTCCCGTTGCTTCGTTATAATTCTCTACAGCAGGGTTGTTATGAGCAAACGATTCATTGAGCGTTTTTCCTTCCGTGTCGAATTCAATTGTCTTTACTCCGCCGTATTTATACGGGTTGTACGTTCCCGATCCCGTCATATAGAAGCCGTGAATAGTTCCGACGAACGGATATTTAGCTACCTTCCATTTTGCGTATACGTTAGTAACGCCCGCGCTTATAACTTCCGCATCGGAAAGCGCGATTTCATATGAGGCGTCTTTAAACCAACCGTCGAATACATATCCGCCGATATATCCGTCATATTCGGGAAGATAACCTGCTATTACGCCGCCTTCGGGAATGTGAACGTCTACGTCTGCAAGTTCGGCATTGCCCGTGACGACTTTTACAACGTAATCTGCTTTATAGATCGCGATTATTTCGAGAACTTCGTCGTCTTCGAGAATTTCATCGTCGGAAGCAAGATCGACGTTGCCGTCTTCTGTTACGATAACGTATTTATCGAATACTCTGTAGCCATGAGCCGTTACGTGACCCGCTATTATATCGAGAATGATTTCTCCTACGCCGCCGTAGAAACTTTCGTTTCCGTTAACCTCGTCGGTGACGTTGATCAACGTTTTTATTCTCCAGATAGCCACAAGGGTTATATCCTTATCGGGAGTGACGGTTTCTTCGGAAACGGTCTTTCCGTTAAGCTTCCAACCTCTGAAGAGATAGTTGCCGTCGTCCGCAAGAGTTTCAAGAGTATATGCTATATTTTTGTTGACGGATACCGATTCCTTTGTTCCGTGTTCGCCGAGATCGAAAGAAACCGTTACCATGGGTTTAACAGCGGTATAAGTTGCGCCTGCCAGGGTAATTTCGTAATACTCGGTTACGGCTCCGTTTTCTTTAACATACAATCCGATAACTCCGTCGTTTACAGCGTAAACACCGACCTTATCGCCGAACGTAGCATTGCCTAAGCCGCCGAGCCTCAATGCTCCTTCTTCGCCCGTATAAACGCCGTGAACGGCATCGAGTTCTGCAACGTTGCCGTTTTCGTTAAGCCCGTAAGCCTTAACTTCCGCGTCTCCCTGTTTAACGATGAACGCCGCAGAAGTTTCTATATCTTTAGCACCGAGAGCGTTTCCGTCGAGATCGACAAAGTCTACTCCGAAAACAACTTTACCGTCGGCAACGAGAAGAGATACTTTGCTTTCCTCGGACAAAGCTATCGTCATAGTCTTGGGATTATTGTTGCCAAGACCGCTCGAAACGATTACGCTTGCCGCAATATTTTCCGTTGAGGGAACAAAAACATAGTTGGAAACGCCGATAAGCTCGCTGCCTTTATCATAGCCGACAACGATTATACCAGTTTCCTTATCTAAATAGCCGTAATAAATATCGGTTTTGAAGTCGCTCGCATAAACGGCGTAACCGCCTTCTGCCGCATATCCTTCTTCGCCCCATTCGCCTTCACCCGAAGACGAAGCGTCTTTATAAACGGATAAAAGTTTTACTAAGCCCGTAGCATAATTGACCCATTCGAGTTTTAACGTAGCGTTTGCATAAAAAGAAGAATCATACTTTATGGCATGGTCGTCCGCAACGCCGTTAGCTTTGAAAACGGTTAAACCGCTCGTGAAAACGTTTACAACACCGTAAAGGTTTACAGATCCGCCCGAATAGCTTTCCGCAAGATGACATACCGAGCAGAATCCGCCGACAAAGTTATGATCGGCAATAGGCTCGACAACTTCTTTTCTGGAAATTTCTTTGTCGCATACCGAACATTTAACAACTTCGGTGTACGAACCTTCCGCGATGCAGGTTGCCGCTTTCTCGTTTTCACGAACCGCGTCTGCGGGAGTATGGTCGAGTTTCGCAACCTTAACGGTTGTTCTCGAAAGTTCTTCGCCGCACACTTCGCACTTGACGACTTCGTCATACGAACCTTCCGCAGTGCATGTTGCCGCTTTTTCGTTCTCACGAACTGCCGCACCCGCGGTGTGTCCCGTTTTAGCGATTACAACGTTTGCTATAACGTTAAGGTTATCGTCTATGTACTTTCCGCACCCGGTACATATCCAATATTCAACGTTTCCGTCTTCCGTGCAGGTTGCCGCCTTTGCAGGAACATGTGTACCCGCAACGTGATTTCCCGCAACGGTTATCGTTACGTCGCCGTATTTTTCCGATCTGTAAGTAACGTCGCCGCCGACGCACGGATCTATGGTGTTAACCTTGACCCAAACCGTCGAATCGGATAACGACGGCACGGTTTCTTCTTTAGTTTCTCCGCACTCGCATTCGAGTGTAGCTTTGCCTTCTGCCGTCAACGTAGGAGCGACCGTCATCGTTACTCTATCATAAACGTGTGTGTGTTCCGATTTGCTTTCGCTTTCTTTTTCGCTTGCCGATTCAGACTCGTCGCCCGTTTCCGTACCGGATTCGGACTCGTCAATCGTTTCGGATCCCGACTCTATAACGGATTCCGAACCGGAATCTTTATCGGACCCGTTCGGATTTTCCCACTGACATGCAAAACACATGCTGAGCGAAAGGATCAGAACAGATAATAATACTATTATCTTTGTCTTCATTGTTTGCCTCCTGAAAAAAGTTTTGCTTGTTTATATAAATATAAATTTTAAACGGTATTTATCATTCTCGATCATTACATTGAAAACAATCATTTGCGGTTTGTATTATTTCTATATAATGCTTAGGTAAT
>JAJWOJ010000111.1 GCA_021635425.1 Clostridiales bacterium
GAATTACGACAAACGGAATAACGATTTAACCGAAATAAAAAACTACTGCTGCTTAAAACTCGGATTTGAAAACGAAGAAGAACTGAACGGATATAAAATCTACACTTCGTTAAAGAGAAACATATCCGATATCATTCCGACGACGGAAAATTACGGACTCGATTGCGACTATACGGTTATTATCGTCGATAACGAAACAAAAGCAATACGCGGCTACGCTTCGTCTGCGGGCGACCTTAGAAGATGCCCCGCCTCCGCGGCTAAGCCGTGGCTTGTTTACGCCCCCGCACTGGAAGAGAAAATAATAACCGAAGCGACAAAGATAAACGACGAAAAAACGACTTTCGGAAATTATTCGCCTAAAAACGCCGACGGAAAATTTCACGGCTACGTAAGCGCGAAAGAAGCTTTATCCAAAAGCTATAACATTCCGTCGGTAAAGCTTGCAGACAGCATGGGAACGGATAAAATCATTGCATACGCAAAAAAAATGAACGTCGGATTCGACAACGACGATTTATCCGTAAGCCTCGGGAACCTTTCGGGCGGAATATCTTTAAATCAATTGATTTCGTGCTATTCTTGCTTTACGAACGGCGGAAATTTCGTTGAATACTCTGCCGTCGAAAAAATCGTAAATCCGAAAGGAAAGGTCGTATTTGAAAATAAGAAAAATCAAAACAAAGTATTCTCCGATTCGACGGCATTTTTAATAAACGACATGCTTAAAGACGCAGTAAAAAACGGGACGGCAAAAAAACTCTCCTCTTTTCCGTTTGAAATATGCGCAAAGACGGGAACCAACGGAGACAAAAACGGAAATACGGACGCATACTGCGTCGCATACACCGTGCGGCATACCGTTGCGGTGTGGCTCGGTAACGCAAACGGAAAAGCGATGAGCAATTCGGTTACGGGCGGCAATTACCCCGCGGCTATTATCCGGGATATTTTTTCCGCGCTTTATAAAACCGATTACCCCGAAAACTTTACGATTCCCAAAAGCATCGTCAGATTGAATATAGACAAAACCGAATACGAAAATAATCAGAAACTTTTACTTCGTGAAAAATGTGACAAAGATTCGCTCGCGTTTTATTTCTCAAGAGACAATTCGCCGACGGAATACGTCGTACAAAAAGACAGTACGCCAATCATAAAAGATTATAAAATCAATTGTAATAACGGCGAAATTTCAATATTTATAACGACGGATACGGGAACGGGATTTTACATTGCGGATGAAAACGAAAATATCGTTTATAAATCGGATCAAGGAGGCGAATACAAATTTTCGGCAACCGAAAAAGAATATAATTTATTCGTAATCCCGTTTTTAACAGACGAGAACGGCGAAGAAATCAAGGGCGAAAAAATTAAACTTCCCGCTATAAAACCCGAATCCGGCAAGAAAAAAATTACCGACACCCCATGGTGGGAGGAATAAAAACGCTAAGCGCCGGGCTGAAATGCCCGGCGCGAATTATTAACGACCTGTTTTTAAAGCTCGATCACTTCGACGTTTTTAAGCGCGCTTTCGACAAGCTCTTCGACGTTCAGTTTCGATTCCTCTTTCAAAACCTTATCCATTCTGGGTTTTATAACGGGGAATTTCGGAAGAAATACCGTGCAGCAATCTTCATACGGAAGGATCGATGTTTCGTATGTATCTATCTTGTTTGCAATTTCGATCGTTTCGAGTTTATCGAAAGCTATAAGCGGACGGAAAACAGGCATCGTTACGACGGAATTCGACGAAGTAATGCTTTCGGTTGTCTGGCTGGCTACCTGACCTAAGCTCTCGCCCGTTATAATCGCCTGCCCGCCGTGAGCGGCGGCAAGCCTTTCGGTGATACGCATCATAAATCTTCTCATCATGGTAATCATAAACTCTTCCGAACATTTCTGATGAATTTCTTCCTGAATATGAGTGAATTTAACGACGTATAAAGTCATTCCCGAGGAATACTCCGAAAGCTTTTTGCCGAGCGTTATAACCTTTTCTTTAGCCGCCTCGCCCGTATAAGGATAACTATGGAAATGCACGGCGGAAAGCTTCATTCCTCTTTTGCACATCATATAACCCGCAACGGGGCTGTCGATTCCGCCCGAAAGCATAAGAAACCCTTTTCCCGAGGAACCGACGGGCATTCCGCCGACCCCTTTCGTAACATCCGTATAAACAAGCGTTTCGCCGTTTTCGCGGATATCGATATGCACCATAAACGAAGGCTTTTTGACGTCTACTTTGAATTTACCGGGATACGCTTCGAGAATTCTTCCGCCCACTTCCGCGGAAAGCTCGACGGAGTGCATTTTAAACGTTTTGTCCGCTCTGTTGGTTTCAACCTTAAACGTTCCGCTTTTTCCGTCGCATAACGCAATTCCCGCCGCGGCGATTTCGTCAACGTCGGTGTTAACGCAAAGCGCATGGCTAAGCGTGTGAATTCCGCTCACCTTTAAAAGCTTGGAAACGATAAGATCGTAATCCGCTTCGTCGAAATTCTCGATGAGATATCTCATCTGAAGTTTGACAATATCGAATTTAATGCCCGACAACGCTTTTTTTATATTCGTCTCGAGCAAATTTACAAAATAAAATCTGTTTTTCCCTTTAAGGAAAATTTCGCACACTCTTACGATAATTACTTTTTTCATATGTTTCTATCCATTACGCCTTTTAATTTTTTTATGCACTCGCTGATTTTTTCCGCCGCGAACATCGCTTCGCTCTCCGTTGATTTATCCGAAAAACTTATCCTTATCGCTCCGTCTAAAACGTCGCCGCCGTAACCGCAATTTTTCAGAACTCTGCTATGACGTTGCCTTGACGAGCAAGCCGAACCCGTTCCCGCTATGACGCCGTATTCTTCGAGCATATGCATTATAACTTCGCCGCGAAGACCTTTTGCTGAAAACGAAACTATGTACGGCGATGAATTTTCACCGCTTATAACCTCAACGAATCTCCTGTCAAGATTATCAAGAAAAACACCTTTTACAATCGCTGTTTTTTCAAAGTTTTCCGACACGCGACTTAAATGACTTCCCGCAACGAATCCAAAATCGATTATGCCGAGAACGTTTTCCGTTCCGCTACGCATTCCGTTTTCCTGCCCGCCTCCGTGAATGAGCGGATAAAGCGTGAGGCTTTTCTTTTTTATAAGCCCGCCGACGCCTTTAAGCCCGCCTATTTTGTGCGCGCTTACCGAATAGAGATCGATTTTATCGCTCATCTTAAACGGAATTTTCCCGAAAGCCTGCACGCCGTCGCTATGAAACACAACGCTCGGATTTTTCTCTTTAACAAGTTCGGCGATTTTATTAACGTCGTTTATCGCACCCGTTTCGTTATTAACGTGAACGACGGACACGAAAGAGGTTTTGTCGTCAACCAGATCCAGAAGATTTTCGACGTTAACGCTTCCGTCCGCATTCAGCTTCGCGAAACGCGGTTCCACTCCTCTCTTTTTAAGCTCGGTAAAACTCTCATACACGGCGGAATGTTCGCCGCTCGTCGTCACCGCGTTGCCGCGCCTTGCAAAAGAGAAAATCGCCGTATTATCCGCTTCGCTGCCGCAGGAAACGAAAACAAGCTCAAAGCCGAGCGGGAAATACCTCAGAATATTTTCTTTGATTTCCGTTATTCTCTTTTTTACCGCAAGACCGCCGGCATATAGCGCCGACGGATTCCAGAAATTTTCTTCGTAATATTTTACGGCTTTTTCCAAAGCTTCCTCATCGGGCTTGGTCGTTGCCGCATTGTCAAGATAAATCATTATTTATAGTCCTTTTCGATAATCTTTCTGCCCGCAAAATTAACGAGATTTATAAGATAATCTTCTTTACATTCCAAAAGCACGAGCATATTTATCCCTTCGTGATTAAGATACACGTAATAGCCGTTTTCGATGTATTTATTCGGCGTTGCGTAAATCTTTTTCAGTTTGGGCGTAGCGTATAATTTTTCGAAAGATTCGCTGCCGATTTTACCGACCTGAATTACCTCGTTATAATCGTATACCAGAATTTTTCTTCTGAATTTGAAGTGAACGACTTTGATAATTCTCGTCTGTCCCGTAACGAAAACAAGGTCTACGCAATAATAGATTTGTTTTCTTAAAAACCAGAACCCCACTCCCGAGCCGGTAAAGAAAACGAGAGTAACTATCATTCCGACCCAGTATGCGGCGGGATAAAACAGCAGCGTCAAAACGTCGATTATTCCGAATATCCAGATAAGCACCGTGTATACGATAAAAATAATTTTTTGGAATTTAAGGTTTTTCGGCGTTGCCGATTCCTCATATAAAACTTCTTTCATGTCCGCTCCGTATTTTTTATTTAAATAAGTATATCACAAATCGCGTAAAATAGCAATTATTTAAGCTTGACAAACGTAACTCCTCTTTCGCCCTCGCCGTATTTGCCGAAACGATAACTTTCGACGTTTTTATTACGCTTTAAATAATCGTGAATTGCCGTGGAAAGAATTTTAAGCCCTTTGCCGTGTATTATTTTTATTTCTTCGAGGTTGTTTATAACCGCCTGATCGATAAACTGCTCCACTTCGGGAATGGCTTCCATAACCGATTCCCCTATAACGTTTATTTCCGTTATCGGTTTCACCGCCTCGCGTTTCAGAGCCACCGAAGTTTTCGGCACGGTTTTATGCGAAACGAAAAACAAATCTTTTGCCTTTACCTTCATTCTGACTGCGCCCATAAACACTTCGCATTCGCTCTTTTTAACGTTCACCGTGCTTATTTCGCAAAGCGACTCCATCGGTTTATAATAAACTTTATCCCCCGCTTTCAACGTTTCGATTTTAACGGGTTCGTAATTAACGATTTTTTCTTCGATGTCTTCCAAAGAGTATTTTTTGTCTTCAAGTTTGTTTCTTAAAGTCCTTGCCCTGATAAGGTCGCCGCTGTCAAGCTCCGCTTTATCGAACAAAACTTTGATTTCGTCTATAATTTCGTCCGCTTCTTCGAGTTTCTCGTTTACTATACGTCTGCTTTCCGATTTGGCTTTTTGGAAAAATTTTTCTTTTTCCGAGTTTAATTTCGCGCGCTCGACGTCGATTTCGTTAAGTTTTTCCGATTCCTCGCGCTTGATTTTTTCAAGCTCGTCTTTTATTTCGTCCGCTTCTCTTCTCGATTTTTCGGCTTCTTTCAAAACGTTTTCAAAAGAAACCTTTTCACCTTTCAGAAGCGAAAACGCTCTGTCTATGATATTCTTGTCAAGCCCGAGCATCGACGATATTTCGATCGCGTTGGACGATCCCGGAATACCGAGATTGATTTTGTAAAGCGGTGCGAAAGTTTTCGGATCGAACTCCATCGACGCGTTTAAAATTCTGCCGTCCGAATAAGCGTATTCTTTAAGGGCGGAATAATGCGTTGTGATTATCCCGAAACTCCCTTTATCGAGAAGATTTTCGATAACCGCGCGCGCGATCGCGCTTCCTTCTTCCGGGTCCGTCCCCGCGCCGATTTCGTCGATAAGACAAAGCGAAGAACAATCGACGTTTTCGGTTATTTCGATTATGTTTTTTATATGCGAACTGAACGTGGAAAGGTTCTGCTCGATGCTCTGTTCGTCGCCGACGTCGCAGAAGATATTATCGAAATACGATATTTCCGTACCTTCCGAGGCGGTAACGAAAAAACCGCTCATCGTCATAAGCGAAAACAACCCCGTAAGTTTTAAGGTTACCGTTTTTCCGCCGGTATTTGGTCCCGTTATTAAAAGATAGTTATATTTATCCCCGAACGAAAGCGAAACGGGGACGACTTTGTCTTTATCGATAAGAGGGTGTCTGCCGTTTATAATCTTCATTTTGCCGCTTCTGTTGAATTCGGGTCTCACCGAGCGGGTTTTATAAGCATAAATCGCGCGGGCGTAATAGCCGTCGACATCGGTTATGATATCGATGTTCATCGAAAGTTTGTCCGATATAACGCCGACTTTTTGCGACAACTCGCTTAAAATTCTTTCGACTTCAAGCTGCTCTTCGAGATTCGCCGTTTTCAGCGCGTTGTTCAGTTCGAGTACGGCGGCGGGTTCGATGAAAACCGTCGATCCCGTCGAGGATTGGTCGTGAATAAATCCGCCGATCTGATTTCTGTATTCGCTTTTAACGGGCAGAACGTATCTGTCGCCGCGCATGGTAATAATGTTTTCCTGAAGATACTTATTGTTTCCGTTCCGTATAAAAGAAAGAAGTTTCTCTCTTATCTGCTCGTTAAGTCTTTTTATATTTTTTCTGAGTGCGGCGAGTTTTTCGGACGCGTTATCGCTCATCGTATCTTCGCTGAGTATTTTTTCTCTTATTTCGTTCTCTAAATACAAATCGACGTAAACGCCCGAAACTTCTTGTTTGATATAAGGGGCTTCCGCTTTCGAATCCATGACGGACGTATACAATATTCTGCCGCTTTTCAGAAGCCTCGCAACGCGCAACAGTTCGCCCATGGACAAAGTCGCGCCCTTTTTCACTCTGTCAGGAATATCACCCGTATCGTCGTAGAATTCTATGGAACTTGCTCCGTGGTTATACAAAAGATCATACGCTTCGCTCGTTTTATCGAGCAGAAACCGCGAGTCCGAAAAATCGCCGCCAGGGACGTAGTTCTGCATTTTTGTTTTTGATTCGTATAAAACGCAATACTCCGAAGCAAGCTTTAAAACTTTATCGAATTCAAGCGCCTTACAAACTCTCTGAGTTATCATAAAATACCTCTTTTCAGATTTCCGACAGTAAATTTCAAATCTTTCAATCCATCTTCTCTGCCCGATAAAAACGCCTCGGTT
>JAJWOJ010000112.1:0-2814 GCA_021635425.1 Clostridiales bacterium
TGGGTTTAATAACGTCCTAAACTGTTGCATTAACTATAATTTTGACGGCGTTTTCGGCTCAAATTACAATATTGTAATGGACGAGTTTATGAAAAGTATCGCATAATCGAGGTTATAAGGCAGAATATTCGATTTACGTTACTAAAGCTCCGCTAATAAAAACACATTTTTATATAAAGCAAAACTTAACAAATTTGATTTGCGCTATAAAAAATCGTCGAAAGTTTTTTATGACATTGTTTAGATTGACATCCAAAAAACAATAAGATATAATTGTTTCGAGAGTTTTATTTAAAGGATCAAAACGATGGATATTACCGAATTGGATAAAAATTTCGCAGCCGCGAAAGTGGGAAAAGACGGAAAAAAACGTTTTGCGCTTCCATGCGCGCCGTTTAAGCTTTACGGCGGAATGTATGAAGCGGGGGTCGGCTTTGTCCGTATGCCGCAGAAAACAGCGGCGAGCGTTTCCGAAGGGGTACATTTTCTTTCGGCGAACGGCGCGGGGCTTCGCCTGAATTTCACGACGAATTCGAAAACTTTGCGGCTGTATGTGCGCGAAAGCTGTTTTTGTCGTATGCAACATATGGCATTGACGGGAAGCACGGGGTTTGTGCTGTGTTCGCGCGAGGGGGAGGAAAAGAAAACCGTTTTACGCGGGGTGCTTTGCCCCGAATGGGATTTTGGCGACGATTTTGAGGTTGCCGTTAATCTCGACGGCGAACTTCGCGATTACGTTTTGTATTTTCCTTTGTATTCGAGCGTCGAATCTCTTGAAGTCGAGCTTGACGACGACGCTTATCTCGGTTCGGGAGCAGGGTATAAAAATCTGCCGCCCGTGCTATATTACGGTTCTTCGATAACTCAGGGAGGATGCGCTTCGCGGGCGGATAATTCGTATGAGGAGCTGATCTGCGAGCGCACGGGGGTGGACTATATCAACCTCGGTTTTTCAGGTAACGGCAAGGCGGAGGATAATATGGTCGACTATCTGCGCGGTATCGATTGCAGCGTGTTTGTGTGCGATTACGATCATAACGCTCCTACGCCCGAATATCTTACGGCTACGCATGAGCGGCTTTATAAACGATACCGCGAGGTGAAAAAGGATACTCCGATTGTGTTTGTGACGCGCCCCGAAGCGCATCGCGATTGTTTGGATGTGAATAAACGTGCGGAAATTATTTATTCCACATACGTAAACGCTTTGAAAAGCGGCGATAAAAACGTGTATTTCGTAGACGGGCGGGATTTTTTCCCGGACGGGCTTAAAGAGCGGTGTCAGGTGGACGGTTGTCATCCGACAGACCTCGGATTTTACTTCATGGCGGAGAAGATCGGCGGGGTAGTGGCGGAAATCTTAAAAAACAGTTAATCGGTTACTGCTTTTCTTTATAAAATCTTTCTTTGAAACCTTTAAGCCAGAATTTAGTGTATTCGTATAGTTTTTCGGGAGTGTTTGCCGTAAAATCGCGGCAATATTTTACATATTCGCACAAAAGCCCGTCAACGAAAATATTTATGTCAAGCTCGACGTTTTCGTTCACGATTACGTTTTTGTCGTTATGGCAGATTTCGAGGAATTTATTGCTCGCAATCGTCGTAAGCTTTTTTGCCGCAAACAAAAAATCGTTCGAACGGCATAAGAGTTTATAATTTTCGTTATTTTTCTTTATATAGTCGAAAAACGAATCGAGAAACGCGTCGACGTCCTGAACCCGTATAAGTCTTGAATCATCGAAAAATTTATCTATAAGTTCGTTTTCGTAATCTTCCGCAACTCCGTAAATATCGTCATAGTGCGAGTAAAACGTTCCGCGATTTATATCGGCGCGCTTTACAAGTTCCGTGACGGTAATTTTATTTAATTCCCTTTTTTCTGATAACATCTCGGCAAAAACGGCTTTTATAAGCGCGCGCGTTTTTTCCGACGATCTGTTCAGGTTTTTTGCTTTCATTTTTTTATTTTATACAATTTTGTTAACACTGTTGAAATATCAACACTGTTAACAAAAGTGTGCTTTCCTTTTTTATTTTTTTTCATTATAATCCTTTTCGTAAAGAATGTCAACAGTGTTGAAATAAATATCCGGAGGTTATAATGAGCGTAATCAACGTTGAACGTCTTACTAAGGATTACGGATACGGTCGCGGCGTATTCGACGTGAGCATACACGTCGAAAAGGGCGAAGTGTTCGGGTTTTTAGGGCCGAACGGTGCGGGAAAATCCACAACGATAAGGCATCTTATGGGATTTTCGAAGCCGGACAGCGGAAAAGTCGAAATATTCGGAGAACCGACTTTTAGGAAATATTACGACGTTCTGAAAAGAGTGGGGTATATCCCCGGAGAAGTCGCGCTTCCCGCAGGGCTTACCGGCAAAGAGTTTATTAAAATGATGCAGGATTTAACGGGCGTTAAAAACGACGAAAGGCTTAAAATGCTGCTCGATCTTTTCGAGCTTGACGAAGCTTCGCTTCTCGGCGACGTAAAGAGAATGAGCCTCGGCGTGAAGAGAAAAATCGCCGTTGTTTCGGCGTTTATGTCCGACCCCGAAGTTTTGATTCTCGACGAACCGACAAGCGGACTCGATCCCGTTATGCAGGAAAGATTCATCGAGTTTATTCACAAAGAAAAAGCCCGCGGCAAGACGATTCTTTTGTCAAGCCATATCTTTTCGGAAATCGATAACACGTGCGACAGAATCGCCATAATAAGAGACGGCAAAATCGTTTCCGAATTTATCGCGAACGATTTGAAGCACGCGTCGAAAAAGTATTACACGATAGACTTTGCAACGGAGGAAGATAAAAA
>JAJWOJ010000112.1:2824-6793 GCA_021635425.1 Clostridiales bacterium
TTCTTATCGACGATAAAGGCAAAGAAATTTACATTTCGATAGAAGATAGGGATTTAAACGGTGTGATACGGATTCTTTCCGACGCGGAAGTCGTAAAATTCAGCAACAGAAAGGAAAGCCTGGAAGATTATTTCATGAAGTTTTACAAGGAAGACAAGGACTTCAAAGGAGCGATCGGATGAGTGTGATAGAAGTGAACGGACTTACCAAGGATTACGGTTACGGAAAAGGCGTATTCGATATAAACCTTAATATAAGCGAAGGCGAAATGGTCGGGTTCGTAGGGACGAACGGAAGCGGAAAAACCACGACGATAAGAAGCATTCTCGGGTTTATCAGACCGACGAAGGGAAGCGCATGCGTAAACGGACTTAACTCGTGGGAGCATGCGAGCGAAATTATCGGAAATATCGGATACGTCCCCGGCGAAATAGCTTTCCCCGACCTTAAAACGGGCGTTGATTTCCTTAATTCTCAAAAGGAGTTTTTAAAAATGAGGGATATGAGTTACGCCAACGAGCTTATCGAAAGGCTTCAGCTCGATCCGAGAGCGAATTTAAAGAGAATGAGCAAGGGTATGAAGCAGAAAACGGCTCTTGTCGCCGCGCTTATGAACGACGCGCCTATAATCATTCTCGACGAGCCGACTACGGGTCTTGACCCGCTGATGAGAGTAACGTTTCTCGATATCATAAAAGAGGAACATAAAAAGGGGAAAACCATTTTTATGAGCAGTCATAACTTCGAAGAACTCGAAGGCACGTGCGATAAAGTCGCGCTCATAAACGACGGGCGTATTGCGGACGTGTGCGACATGAAGCTGATAAACGATCCGCCGAAAAAAGAATTCAAAATCGAGTTTAATTCCGAAAGAGATTATAAAAGATTTTTGAACGAAAATTACAAAGTGATAAGATTGCAGGATATTTATAATCAGGCGACGATAAAAATAGATTCCGCCGATACGGCAAGGCTTTTAAAAACGCTTTGCAATTACGACGTGAAGTTTATTTCGGAAATCCCGTATACATTGGAAAGACATTTCAAAGAAATTCTGAAAGCAAGGCGCGAGGAGGTAAAAAATGTTCAGTAAGGCACTATTCAGACAATCTTGTAAGGCAAACGGCGTGATGTGGTCGATAATTACGTTTGCGGTATGCTTTATGCTTGCATGCGTAATGCTTATAAGCGGCAGCGGCAATATCGGCGCAACGAAAGACGCCATCGAAGACACGATTATTCAGAAAGAAATAGACGCGGCGATGGAAAACCGCGCGATAAATTATTACACGATATCGGACGACGCGCTCAACGTTTTCGATAAAGCTTTTACGGGCGCTTTCGATAAAACGGAGTATGCGAAAAACGTCGCCTCTCTTGTTCTTTCGGGCAAAACTCAGGAAGAAGCTCAGAAATCGGCTGCGCTTAAATACTATCTTGCGGGCGTTTTTAAATTGCAGCAAAGCGCAAAGCAAAAAGCCGCAGATCTCGGTTATGCGGACGATAGCGACGAAGCCGCCGAAATACTCGGCGTTTCCGTTTTTGCTCTTAATCCCGATCTTATCAAAGAAGCCGACGAAGAACTTTATAACTCCTATACGTCGCATACAGAAGACGTTTTCGAAGCATACGACACCGCGTCGCTTATTCTTAACGCGATGCAAGGTAAAAGCGAAGAATATTTAGCTTCCGTCGAGAGAAGGGATTACGTTTCAACCCGTGCGGAAAAAGCGGGCGCAAACTTCCTTGCGTTGAATATTACTTCCGAAAAAGCCGTTAACGAAATGCTTGACAATTTATCGTCTTACGGCGTCACCAAAGAAAAATACGAAAGTTTCGGGTATAATTACGAAAACGTCAAAAAACTTGCCCGCAGTACGGCGATTACTTATAGCAATCGTCTCGAATACGAGCTTTCGGAACTTGAAAAAGATTATGAAAACGGAAAATTCGCATCTGAAGCGGAGTATAATGCGGCCGTAGAAAAGACTGAAGCCGACTTAATCAAAAAAATTTCCGGCAGTTTGCTCGAGTCTCTTCCCAAAGAGGTGAGCGATGCGCTCGAAGATATAGGTCAAGCCGATCTGTACACGCTTATCGTCGGTTCGATATTCTATAAGCTTGCGGGTTTGTTGCTTCCCATTATTTATATGATAATGGCGTCGAACAACCTGATATCCGGTCAGGTGGACAGCGGCTCCATGGCTTATGTGCTGTCAACTTCCACAAAGAGAAAAACGGTGGTTTTCACACAGGCTCTTTATCTTGTGGGTTCGCTGTTTGCCATGTTCGCGCTCACAACCGCAACGGGTTGCGTGTGCCTTGCGATTGTGGGAACGGATATAGGGCTTACGTTCGGCAATCTCTTGCTGCTAAACCTCGGTGCGTTCCTCGTATTGTTTGCTCTTTCGGGGCTTAACTTCTTCACGTCGTGTTATTTCGACAGAAGCAAACGTTCTATGGCGATCGGCGGCGGACTCAGTATATTCGCGCTTGTTGCGGCGATGCTCGGGTTGTTCGGCAGCCCCGTGATTCCTAAGGTCGTTCGTCTCGATTCGTTGAATTATTTCAATTATACGACGATAATCTCCATGTTCGACGTCGTGTCGATAATGGACGGAACGACGGCATTTATATGGAAATTCGCAGTGCTTGCCGTTCTCGGAATAATAGGTATAACGGCGGGGGCGATTAAATTCGTCAAAAAAGATTTACCGCTTTAAAAAAATAAAACAGGAGAAAAGAACATGTTTGAATTCACAAAAGTAATGAAAGATTACGAAAAACTCGGCGCCATAGAGCGCGGTCTGATGCTCACCGAGAAATCGGTGAAGATTCTCGCAAAACTTTCCGCGGCGGATATCGACGGACTCGACCCCGTGGAAACGCTTGCTTCGTTCATCATAGGCTCGGTCGTGGCGGACGGAAAATTGCACGAAAAGGAATACCTTCTCATCTATCCCGCGCTTTTAAAGGTATTCGGAAGCGATTTCGATTACGACGGCATTAAAAAGGGTTTCGAGGCGGATAAAGACGGCAGAAAAGAAATCGAAAAATACACCCGCGATCTTATCCGTATCCTCGAAAGCGTAGACGAAACTCTTTATGAAGACGTTATAATTCTTTGCCTGTGCGTTGTTACCGTAGACGGTAAAATTTCGTTGAGAGAAAGAAATTATATCAAACGCCTTATAGCGTAACTAATAAAAAATCGTCGCAAAAGAAATTTTCTTTGCGGCGATTTTTTTATTGACGTAAAGTTTTAAACGCTTTTCATTTCAAACTCGTTTGTCTTCGTTTTTGCAACGAAATCGAAGATTTCAAGCGCGGTAACGTCCTTTAAAAAGCATTCTTCCGCAACGCCCGAAAGTTTGGTAAAATCGGCTTTGCGGGTTATCAACGGGATATAATTTTCGCCTTTGATTGCCGAAAGCACTTCGGGGCGATTTTTGTTTACGGCAAGAACTTTCAGATAAAGTTCGGATGAAAGGCATCTCCGTATAAACCTTTCGTTTATTCCGAGCATGTTGGCGAGAAGTATGCGTTGAAGGCGGGTTCTGGTGTATCGTTTTGTTTTGATTTTGTTTATAAGACACTCGAGCGAGCCGCAATCTCTCGTCAACGCTTTGATTCTGTTTTCAAGCCCTTCGGTACAGTCGAGAACTCTACCGAGTTCGTCGCGGGAGGCTTTTATCGCCGCATAAAAAATAAGATCGTCCGCGTCGGGGAGAGAATCGGGCAAATCGTCGTATACGAACGACGGAACACACGATTTGATTTTCTTTAATTTCCCTTCCGCTATAGCTTGTCTTATTGCCGACGCGGAAGAATTTTCTTCATAGAGCGTTACGTCGTTGTAAGCCGCGCCTTGGCGTATTATAGGGAAAATATCTATATTCGCTTTGCTTTGCAAAACGGCTTTCGTATATTCTATTCCTAAAATATTGTTAGGGCTTTTCAGAAGATCGA
>JAJWOJ010000547.1 GCA_021635425.1 Clostridiales bacterium
ATCTTCCCACGAATAACCGCTCCAAAGATTGATACAATCGTCCCAACGGTCGCCGCGAGATTTTACTTTTTCTTCAAAATCATCGAAATCACGCACTTCGAGGAACGCACAAAAAACTTTGTATTTGTAATCGTCGTCTAAAACGCCCGATTCTTTCAAAGTATTGAACAGCGTTTCGGGGTTTACGTAATCCCAATTTATTGAACGGTCTTCGATACCTTCAATATCCTGTATGAACAGTTCTTCGTCGATACCTTCAAGTTCAAAGCCTTCTTTTTTAAGTTCTTCTACAATTTCGTCCCAATCGGAATAGTCCGAAAGGTCAAGCCATTTCGAGCCTAACGCTCTTTCGTTACATTCGTTATATGAACCCCAAGAACCTATTACAATATTGATATTTCCTTTCATTTCAGTTGCTCCTTCAAATCGTCGATATATATTTTTTTGTAAGTGTATCCGTATTCGATATAGTGTCCGTTAGTATCTTCAAACACTTGATAATCGAGTACGCTAATTCTGCCTTGTTTTGTAACGGCAAAAGTAATTTGTTTTTTGTCGGGGTAGTATGCCACCGTGTCAAATCGGATAAGACATTCGCCGTCGTTATAGTCGAAACCGTCTATATCTATAAAAGCAATTTCGTTTAAGTTTATCATTTTTCAGTCCTCCACGATTTTGTACCATACTTGATATTCGACTTCTAAATCGAGTATATCGTAAGAACCGTCTTTATCTCTGTAAACAGGAACGTTGGTAAAATACATTGTGATATAGCCTTTGAATTCGTTTGACCTGTCTTTAATAGGACGGCAAGCCTTTTCTACGTCGTCGAATACTCTTATAAACGGTTTATTGTTCTTCGAGATACACGGACAGAGTAAATTACCTTCGGACAAGTATCCGAAACCGGATATCTTTTTATCCGATTTACTTCTTACGTTAGAGATTGAGAATGCTACTTTTTTCATTTTTTTATAACTCCTTTTTTATTTTCTGCCTTTCGGCAGGGGCAAGACGGCATAAGTCGAAACATTAAAAATGAAAATCTTATTGCAGTTGAATATGTCAACGACCAAAGACCTTTGAGCGAAAAATAGTGTCGTGAAATAA